>JAMOVZ010000280.1 GCA_027061865.1 Desulfobacterales bacterium | reverse complement strand
TCTAGAGATCAGCTTTCCCGAGGGACTAAACATCATTTCTGGGGAGACTGGGGCTGGCAAGTCCATTATCATAAATGCCATGAACCTGCTCTTGGGGGCCAGGGCCTCATCCCACCTTATCCGCAAGGGGGCTAAAGAGGCTCGAGTCGAGGGCCTATTCCACATCTCCGCTGACCCCGGGTTGACTCAGCTATTGGACAACGAAGGCATTCCGTTTGAAGGGGAGCTGGTCATCAAACGGAGCATCTCCAGGGACGGGAGAAACAGGATCCAAGTAAATGGGACCATGGTGACCCTGGGTTTCTTGAGCCGGCTTGGTGGGCGGATCATCAGCATCTCTGGACAAAATGAGCACCAAATGCTGCTTAGGCCTGAGCACCAGCTCCTGGTCATTGACCAATACGGGGATCTCATGAGACGGCGCCATAATCTCTCAGAAAAGGTGAGGCATTACAGGTCATTGAGCGCGCGTCTGAGGGAGCTGGCCCGGCAGGCCGAACGGATTAAGGAGAGAAGGGAGCTTGCAGAATTCCAGGTTCAGGAGATAGAGCGGGCGGCGATTAGGGAAGGTGAAGATGAAGAACTGGAAGCCGAAAAACTCAGGCTCCAGCATGCCCATGAGCTCCTCCAGGGCCTGAGGGAAGGCTATCGAATGCTTTATGAGGATGAGGGGGCAGCTTTTTCCCTCATATCGCGAACCCTCAAGGCCGTGGAAGGCCTGGCCCGTATTGAGCCGAGACTTTCTGGGGTATGTGAGGTATTGCGGGATGCAGAGGCCAAAGTTGAGGATGCCTCCTTTTCGCTGAGGCAGCTTGAAGCGAGCATTGAATTAGATCCCCAAAGGCTTGAGCAGGTAATGGAGAGGCTTAAGGTGCTAAACGAGCTCAAGAGAAAATACGGCCCCACCCTTGCTGCGGTGCGCAAGTTCAAGGAAGAGCTCGCGAAAACCCTCGGCTCTGCTGAAGGGCTTGAAGAGGAGATCAAGAAGACAGAAAAAGAGATGGGAGGGCTTGCAAAAGAGATCGTGGGAGAAGCCGAGGAGCTTGCCACCCTTAGGAAGGGGGCAGCTAAGGACCTGGAGGCAAAGGTGGAGAATGAACTCAGAGAGCTTCACATGGCAGGGACCACCTTTAAGGTGGAGTTCAGAGACAGGAGAGAAGCCGCCCTCTCAAAGGGGGGCGAAGGGATCCAGGGAATCGAAGAGGAGGGATTTGATGAAGTTGAGTTTATGATAGCACCTAACGTGGGTGAGCCACTCATGCCCCTGTCCAAGATAGCCTCAGGCGGGGAGCTGTCAAGGATCATGCTGGCTCTCAAGTCCATACTCGCCACAAGCTCCTCTGTTGAGACCGTGATCTTTGACGAGGTGGACTCAGGAATCAGTGGAGGGGTGGCAGAGGTCGTGGGAGAAAAGCTGCTTGCCCTTTCACGCTTTCACCAGATACTCTGCATCACGCATCTGCCCCAGATTGCCAGTAAAGGCCAAAGCCACTTTCTCGTAAAAAAGGAGGTCAAATCCGGCAGAACCTGCACCTCCATCACCCAGCTTGCCCAGGAAGAAAGGGTGGAGGAAATAGCCCGGCTTCTAGGCGGAAAGAAAATCACAAAGCAGGCCATCTCCCATGCCAGAGAGATGCTTGGCTAGTCGGCTAAGACTACGGACTGGCCAGGCAAGAAGGGCCCACCCTTGAGAGGGATTGCTGCAGAGATGGTCTCATCAACTTTTTTTACCTGAATTTTACCCACCCTTTTCCAAGAGATCGGATAGCGCCTCCCGTCTTTAGCAGTGACGAATTCCTCTGGGCTAAAGACTTCAAATACTGATAAGGGGGTTATGCCTATGTCTGCGCCCCCATCGATCTTGATGGCCTCGGTTACCTCTATGATCCTCCCAATCCAGGGCTGGTCTTCCAAGGCATCTATCACCTTTTCTACAGGGTCTTCCAGGATTTTGGGGAGAGCTTTTTTCCAGGCTGCCCGAGATATGTCTTCCTCGGCCAGGCTAAGAACACTTTCTTCCAGCTCCACTTCTTCTCTTTGGCTGCAGGTCAGGACAAGGGTGCCTGTAGTGGTTTCCAAGACATCTATGATAAGGGAGACATGAACAGACTTGACCGCCCTCCGGAATGGCCAGATGCCTTTTTTCCTGATCTTCATTTCATGGGGGTTTAATTGGCCCACAATTATGGCATTAAATCCAAGCTCAGCCGCCTTTTCCACCATGGCCCCCCTCTTTGCAGGGGCAGAGAGG
>JAMOVZ010000279.1 GCA_027061865.1 Desulfobacterales bacterium | reverse complement strand
TACTTGGTCTGGTGAGTGGGTGGTGAGGGGAGGCTTACTCCTGCAGGAACCCCTCGGATGGCCGCTATCAGCTTGTTCACCTTGTGCCACATGAGGAGGCCCCCGTCTCCAGGTTTGGCCCCTTGACCATACTTTATCTCCACTGCGCAAGGGTCCACTTTCATCTCCGGTATGGCCCTGATGATCTCATCCCAGCCAAAGTAGCCGCTTGCGATTTGCAGGATCACATAACGAAGGAAGCGGGACCTGAGCAGCCTGGGCGGGCATCCCCCCTCGCCCGTGCACATTACCACAGGAATGCCACATTCTTCGTTTAGATATGCAACACCCATCTGCAGCCCCTCCCACATGGTGGGCGAAAGGGCTCCGAAGGACATCCCCCCTATGATCAAGGGATAGATTTCGCGCACAGGCGGAATCCAGCCGTTTTCCCGCATGAACTGGATGCCCTTCTCCGGCGGCAGCACACGGCCCAGAAGGGTTCGGAGCTCAAACTCATGGCGGCCTGCGTCCAGGGCTGGATCCGTGAGCATGGAGATCCGAATGAACTTGATCCGGTCCAAAATCCCCTGGGGCACATTTCGCCTTCCGCCACGGCGCAGGGGTTCGCCGCGCTGATCCAGGTGGAAACGGAGCTTATCCACCTCGTCAGAGGCTAGGGGGATTATGGCGTCATTTGGGCACACCATAGTGCATATGGCACACCCAACGCAGTGGTGTGCAGGATCTGTCTTTTGCCTTATCCCATAATAGACTTTGTAAACATTTCCAGGCCGCAACCCATTAGCGGATAAATCTGTTTCCAGTATCCTTTTCCTGAAAACGCCCAGTTCAATGGCGCGCACAGGACAGACCGCTGTACACCTCCCGCAAAGGGTGCATTTTTCTTTATCCCATGCAATCTGCCAGGGCAGATCCTTTTTGCTTAATGTGGAAGGGCTAATGGCTCCGTCTGGCGACATATCTTTACCTCCCTCCGGTCTGGCTCAACCAAGACTGTGTCGGTGTACATGGGTTGAAAGTCTTTGCTCTTGTCCCGGTCAGGGACCAGATAATCAAGGCCGCACATCTCTGAAGAGAACACGAACATCCCGGGCTTTCCCCCAACCACTCCCGGGCGGAGCTTCTTCCTGTCCTGAACCATGAACATGATGTTGTCGGGGGTAACACCGATCACGCAGTTGGGCCCATCTATGATGAGGCGGCGGCAAGTGCGCTTCAACTGCCGAAGCAGGGGAGCACTGGGATGTCTTTCAATATCGTCGTCTTGAAGCGGGGTGATTATGTGCTTGTATGCCTCCACGGTGAGGCCCAAGTGATTGTAAAGGTAATGGAGAATAAAGACAAAGACCTCTGAGTCTGAAAAGAAACCCATGTAACCCAGCTCACCTCTGGACTCAAGATATTCCCTTATGGGGACAAAGGCGGTGTTTTCACCATTTGTCATGGTGGAAAAGCCTTGTATAAAAAACGGGTGGCATGCGTAAAGATCAATTGCATAGTTGGTGTTTTGGCGGCCCTGGGCAAGTATTGTTCTGGCCTTTAGTTCCTTTTTGTCCAGTCCCAGGTATCTTCCAACTGTCAGCGGGTCTCCAATCTCCTTTATCATAATGGTGTCAGGCCAAAAGGAAAAAACTATCATGTCTTTTTTCTCAAAACCCATGTGGCGAATCTTGACCCTGATCTCTGTCAATTTTTTGTGCTTTTGCTCCAGGCTCATGGCCTCCCATGCCCTGGGATATTCGTAGGCCCGGATCAGGTATACATCCCTCTCTGGCACGCCTGGAGGCGGAGAGCCAGAAATATCCAAGCTCAGCTTATATTTGGTAAGGAATCCGAGATCCATCATGAATTCATCCAGGCGTCTGATTCCTTCATCAGTAAATATCCCGGAAAGAATGGGGCATTCCTTCATCTCTTCAAAAGGCCCACTTAGGTCCCTGAGCAAAAGCCCCACCCCAGAGCCATCATGGCCTTCCCGCATGACGTCCAAGGCCTCAAAGGCCATCATGGGAGAAACAGGATTATCACTGGTTATCGCCACTAGCCGGCACATGAATCATATTCCTCCTTCAACTATTATCCCAGGCAATGCCCTGAAAAGCATCAAAAAGGGAAGCCCGCATTGTCAAGCAGCCAAAAGCTGCCTCATCCCGTCAACCACATTACTCTCAAAGCGGTCTGCCAGGGAACTCTCCTTTAAACGGATAATTAAGGCTGTAGGTGGGTTAAGAGAGGTCGCATTGATCGAGCTGGCTGGTGACTTGCTGCTACTCCCCTTGCCCATACGGCCTTCTGTTTTTATTGTCCCACCAAAAGTTTATAGTATACTAAAAATAGTTTTTTGCCTGCAATAAGATTTTTAGATACACCAAAGCTGTCTTTTAGGTTACTGGGTTATTCCATTTTACCATTTAACCCTTGAATCTATTTCCGGAATTTGCGCCCACATTTCATTTGCATCTTACAGGTTGTAAAATTATACTACCTTTAGCCTGAAAATCTAGCTCCGAGGGCCGAGAGTACGGCACCTCGGTTTTTTTGGATCTCAGAACGGAGCCAAAGATATGGAAACCTGTGAGCGGCTAAAGGCCATCTTGGCATTGGAGGACGGCAAGGTCTTTGAAGGCTGGTCCTTTACCGGTCATGGCGAGGTGGTTGGCGAAGTGGTCTTCAATACCTCTATGACAGGATACCAGGAGATCCTGACTGACCCATCTTACTGCGGCCAAATGGTCACCATGACCTATCCCCTTATTGGCAATTATGGAATAAACCATGAAGACGTGGAGTCTGAGAGGATCCAGGTCTCAGGTTTTTTGATAAGAGAATACCAAGAATATCCCAGCAACTGGAGGGCGGAAAAGACCCTTAGGGAATACCTGGTGGAGGCTGGAGTCCCAGGTGTGGAAGGTATAGACACTAGGGCCCTCACTCGCCATATCAGGCTGGCTGGTGCCATGAAGGGGGCTCTATCCACCCTTGACCTTGACCCGGACTCCTTGGTGGAAAAGGCAAGGAACGCCCCCGACATGATCGGCCTGGACCTTGTAAAAGAAGTGACCTCTTCAAAGCCTTTCCTGTGGATGGATGGGACCAAGATTCCGCTGGATAGCTCTCTTGAAAAATTCCATTGGCCTGAGGGAAGAGGCAAATACCGGGTGGTGGCCATAGACTATGGCGTTAAGTTCAATATCCTTCGGCAACTTGAGCGGGCAGGTTGCACGGTCTTGGTTGTCCCGGCCCACGCCTCTGCCCGGGACATAGAAGGCCTTGGCCCTGACGGCCTGTTTTTGAGCAATGGCCCAGGAGATCCAGCCGCTGTTACATATGCGGTGGAAACCATAAGGGAGCAACTTGGCAAAAGGCCCACCTTTGGCATTTGCCTAGGCCACCAGCTAATCGGCCTGGCTTTGGGGGGGCGAACCTTTAAGCTGAAGTTTGGCCACCGAGGGGCAAACCAACCGGTCAAGGACATTTCCACAGGAAAGGTGGAGATCACTTCCCAAAATCACGGATTTTGCGTGGATATGGATTCACTAAAAGGCCAACAGGTGGAGCTCAGCCACATAAATCTCAACGACAATACCCTGGAAGGGTTGGTCCATCAGGAAATACCCCTTTTTTCGGTCCAATACCACCCAGAGGCCGCGCCCGGGCCCCATGATGCCAGCTATCTGTTTGGCCGTTTCACCCGGATGATGGAGGAATGGGGCACTGGGAGGTAAAGGATGAGACGTGAGGCGTGAAGGGTAAGGGGATAAGAAGAGGATATGGGGAGATTCGACGAGATAAACGGCAAGTCTGCCTGAGTGGGCAGGTAAGGAGGAAGTAGCCCGGTATGCCTAAGCGTACTGATATCAAGAAGATATTGATAATCGGGTCAGGCCCTATTGTGATAGGGCAGGCCTGTGAATTTGACTACTCTGGCACCCAGGCCTGCAAGGCCCTGAAGGAAGAGGGCTTTGAGGTGATACTGATTAACAGCAATCCAGCAACCATCATGACCGACCCTGAGATGGCCCACCGAACTTACATTGAGCCCATCACCCCGGAATTTTTAGCTAAGGTAGTTGAAAAAGAAAGACCGGATGCGATTCTTCCCACCTTGGGCGGGCAAACCGGGCTTAACACCGCGGTAAAGGTGGCAGAGACCGGGATACTTGATCAACTGGGAGTGGAGTTGATAGGGGCGTCTATCCCTGTGATTCAAAAGGCAGAAGACAGGGAACGATTCCGCGATGCCATGACTTCCATCGGGCTGAGGGTCCCTAAAAATATGGTTGCAAGAAGCATGGAAGATGTGAGTGCTGCACCCGCCCTGTTGGGCTTTCCCGTAATCATTCGACCTAGCTTCACCCTCGGGGGCACTGGAAGCGGTATTGCCTATAACCGGGAGGAGCTGGACCAAATTGCCAAGGCAGGGCTTGAGGCCAGCATGATAAATGAGGTGATCCTTGAAGAGTCCCTTATCGGGTGGAAGGAATTTGAGCTGGAAGTGATGAGGGACTTCATGGACAATGTGGTGATCATCTGCTCCATAGAAAACTTCGATCCCATGGGGATCCACACCGGAGACAGCATCACGGTCGCCCCCGCCCAAACCCTTACCGACCGTGAATATCAATTAATGCGCGATGCAGCCATTGCCATCATTCGGGAGATAGGAGTGGAGACAGGAGGGTCCAACATCCAGTTTGCCATACACCCTCAGAGTGGCGAGATGGTTGTAATTGAGATGAACCCCAGGGTGTCGCGCTCTTCCGCTCTTGCCTCAAAGGCCACAGGGTTTCCCATTGCAAAGATTGCGGCCAAGCTGGCGGTTGGATATACCCTGGATGAGCTTGCAAACGATATCACCAAAGAAACCAAGGCCTCTTTTGAACCTACCATCGACTACTGTGTCGTAAAGGTGCCCAGATGGGCCTTTGAAAAATTCCCAGGCGCAGAAGACTACCTCACTACCTCCATGAAGTCAGTGGGAGAGACCATGGCCATCGGCCGCACATTCAAGGAGGCCCTCAATAAAGCCATACGGTCTCTTGAGATCAGCCGCTATGGTCTAGGGCTTGACAAAGTCAGCCCTGAAGAGACCTTGGCTGACGACTCAGAGCTGAACCAAAAGCTCATCACGCCCAATTCCAAGCGCATATTTTACATTCGCGAGGCATTTGCAAGGGGCATGGCCATAGAAGAAATCCACAAGCTCACCCACATAGACCCGTGGTTCCTCTTCCACATGAAACAGATCTATGACATGCAGATGGAGCTGAAAGGGCTCGCCCAGAGAGGCCATGGCCCGGAGAAGTGGGACAAGGATTTTTGGAAGAGGGTCAAGCAGTATGGGTTTTCAGACATTCAGCTGGCACATATCTTTGAAAAGACCGAGCAGGAGATCAGGAAAGTCCGAAAGGACAAGGAGGTCGAGGCGGTCTATAAACTCGTGGATACCTGTGCTGCAGAATTTGAGGCCTACACCCCTTACTACTATTCCACCTATGAAGAGGAAAATGAGATCAGGGCATCTATCAAAAAGAAGGTGGTGATACTTGGTGCAGGGCCAAACAGGATCGGGCAAGGGATCGAGTTTGACTACTGCTGTGTTCAGGCAGTAATTGCCCTGCGGGAGATGGGTATTGAGAGCATCATGGTAAACAGCAACCCCGAGACGGTGAGCACTGATTACGATACCTCTGACAGGCTTTATTTTGAGCCCCTCACCCGCGAGGACGTGCTGAATATTGTAGGGCAAGAAAGGCCAGAGGGGGTCATAGTACAGTTTGGTGGGCAGACCCCGCTCAATATCGCCGTTGCTTTGGCGGAGGCGGGAGTCAGCATCCTGGGAACCTCGCCCGACAGCATTGACATGGCGGAGGACCGGGACAGGTTCCAGGCCATGCTGAGGAAGCTAGGAATCCTTCAGCCTCAAAACGGAATTGCCACCAATGTCCATGAAGCCATAGAGGTGGCCGAAAGCATAGGCTACCCAGTGATTGTGAGGCCTTCCTTTGTGCTCGGAGGGAGGGCCATGGAGATAGTGTATGACAGGGCGGATCTTGAATATTACATAAAGAGCGCTGTAGAGGTATCCCCTGGAAAACCGGTGCTCATAGACCGGTTCCTGGAGGATGCCATAGAAGTGGATGTGGATGCCATCTCAGACGGCCATGAGACCATAATAGGCGGTATCATGGAGCACATCGAGGAGGCTGGGATCCACAGCGGCGACAGTGCATGTGTGCTCCCTCCCATCAGTCTGGATGCCGAAATCCTGGAGCAAATCAAGACCTATACCAAGGCCATTTCAAAGGAGCTACAGGTGGTCGGCCTCATGAATATTCAGTATGCCATAAAAAACAAGGTCGTCTATGTGCTGGAGGTAAACCCCAGGGCATCACGCACCATTCCTTTTGTAAGCAAGGCCATAGGAGTGCCTTTGGCAAGGCTGGCCACCAAGGTGATCATGGGCAAAAGCCTGAGGGAGCTTGGGCTTACCCAAGAGATAGTCCCCGGTCACATATCTGTGAAGGAGTCCGTGTTCCCCTTTGCAAAGTTCCCGGGAGTTGACACCCTCCTGGGGCCTGAGATGAAGTCAACGGGTGAGGTCATGGGAATTGACCGCTCCTTTGGCCTGGCCTTTGCGAAAAGCCAGCTGGCGGCAGGTCAAAGGCTCCCTACCTCTGGCACGGTCTTTATGAGTGTTAAAGACGAAGACAAGATGGGACTCCTGGAAGTGGCATTTACTTTTTATGATCTGGGATTTAATATCGTGGCAACAAGCGGCACTTCCAAGTTCCTGTCCAAGCATGGAATCAAGAACAGTACGGTGAAAAAGGTCAGAGAGGGAAGGCCACACATCGTGGACATGATCAAAAATGGCGAGATAGATCTGGTAATAAACACCACGAGCGACAAAAAGGCCATAGAAGAGTCCTTTTCCATAAGGCGCACGGCCCTTACTTTTGAAATCCCTTATACTACTACCCTTGCAGGCGCAAAGGCCACAGCCCTTGCCATAAAAGAGATGGCGGCAGGCCCCATGGCGGTAAAACCCCTCCAAGAATATCACACGGCTTGATGGATTTCGCCTGCCTTTTTGGGGTAACTCATAGCTTTCACAGTGCTTTAAGAATGTTAAACACTTTCCCTATCGGAGGCCAAGAAAGCTTTATAACAGGTTGCAAAACATGTAGTTAGGTGCTAGGTATAGGACCGAATAAGAATCCAACTGTCTGAAGTTAACCTTTGTGGGAAATGCACCCTAGATTTACAGAAAGGCCGCGCGAGGAGTGTGGAATATTTGCCGTTTACGGCCACCCTGAGGCGGCCAAGCTGACATATTTTGGGCTCTATGCCCTTCAGCATCGAGGCCAGGAAAGTGCTGGCATCGTGGTCTCTGACGGCCACCAGGTCGTGGAACACAAGGCCATGGGCCTTGTCCCCGATATCTTCACCGAGCAGATAATTGAGCGCATGAAGGGCCATATCGCCCTGGGCCATGTAAGATATTCCACCACTGGCTCCTCACTCCTTGTAAATGCCCAGCCTTTCAGGATCCAGTATTCGGGTAAAACCTTTGCCATCGCCCATAACGGCAACCTGGTGAATGCCAAGCAGTTGAGGGCCGCTCTTGAGAACCAGGGCTCCATCTTCCAGACCACTATGGACTCGGAAGTGGTATTGCATCTTACGGCCAAATGCATCAAGCAGGGCCTCGAGCAAGCCATGATCTCCACTATGGCACAAGTAAAAGGGGCATATTCCTTGGTTGTGATGACCGAAGACGCCCTCCTTGCTGTACGGGATCCCAATGGGTTTAGGCCTCTGTGTGTCGGCAAACTGAATGGAAGCATAGTAGTAGCCTCTGAGACCTGTGCGTTGGATTTGGTGGAGGCAGAATACCTGCGCGATGTTGAGCCAGGAGAGATCCTCCTTATTAACCACAATGGAATGCGAAGCATCCGCTCTGGCCTAGAGAGCAGGAAGAGCCAGTGCATCTTTGAGCTAATTTACTTTGCCAGACCCGACAGTGATGTTTACGGGCAAAATGTATATCTTTTCAGGAAACGGCAAGGAGAGCTGCTCGCAGAGCAATATCCTTTGGATGTGGACTTTGTGATGCCGTTTCCCGACTCCGGCAATTATGCTGCCATTGGTTACACACAGGCCTCTGGCATCCCATTTGAGATGGGGGTTATCAGGAATCACTATGTTGGAAGGACCTTTATCCAGCCTTCTCAGAGCATGAGGGACTTTGGCGTCAAGGTAAAACTCAATCCGGTGAAAAAACTCCTTTCAGGGAAACGGGTCCTGATAATTGAGGACTCTATTATCAGGGGAACCACTGCAAGGACAAGGGTGAAGACCTTACGAAAAATCGGCACCAAAGAGATCCATATGCTGGTGAGCTGCCCCCCTCACAAATTTCCATGCTTTTACGGGATCGATTTTTCTACTAGAGGAGAGCTCATCGCTGCCCATAAATCTGTAGAAGAAATAAGGGAATTTTTGGGACTCGACAGCCTGGGCTACTTGAGCATTGAAAACTTGGTACATGCCACAGAGATACCCCGCCAAGAACTTTGTCTTGCCTGCTTTGATGGCAACTATCCGGTTGCCATTGATCAGCCATTCAGCAAGTTTTGCCTAGAGACCGGCGCCTAGCAGCGTAATTTCGGAAAAGACTTTGCTTCAATTTCTACATTTTTGTATGATCTATTGACTCTTGGATGATAATATGGAGTCTGTTGTTTTTAATGGGCAATTACCGGAGTCCTAGATCACATTGACTAAGGGAGGCCTTCGCCGCCAGAGCACAGAGAGACT
>JAMOVZ010000278.1 GCA_027061865.1 Desulfobacterales bacterium | reverse complement strand
GCCATGCTCCCCAGGCCCTAGCATCAGGCAAACCCATAATCATCGGGGTTCCAACTTCCCTTTACACTCCCTTTGGCCGCGATGGCTTGAAGGCAGTGCGCCTTGCCATTGAGCAGATCAACAGCGCTGGCGGCGTAAAGGTTGGAGGCGAGATGCGCCCATTTAAGGTGGTGGTGGCAGACACGAGGGGAGGCGAGCCAGGCACCCCAGTGCACGATGCCCTTATGGCCTACGAAAAGCTGATCACAAAAGAAAAGCCCCATGCCATTGTGATCGGTGCGTTTCGTTCCGAGGTGCTGATTGCAAGTATGGACCTGGTCGCCAAGTACAAGGTCCCACACCTGGGCACCATTGCTCAGACGCCCAAGTTCCAGGCCAAGATAAAGTCTGATCCTGAAAAATACAAGTATCTGTTCCGTGTAACCACCGATGCTTTCGTGTTGGGCAACTATCTAAATGATGTAATGAATGTTTTGAAAAACGACTATGGCCTCAAAAAGGTCTACTTTTTATATCAAGATACCCTTTGGGCCAAGGCCCTCACAGGGCTGCTAGCCAAACTGTGCAAGAAAAGCGGGTGGGTCCAAATAGGATTTGAGGGATATGCCCCGGGGGCCACTGATTTTTCTCCCGCCCTCACAACGGTTAAAGAGGGCAAGGCCGATGTAATCGGAATGGTCTGGGATGTCCCTCTTGGGGCGGGGATTTTTGCAAAGCAATACGTGGCCATGAAGGTCCCTGCCCTCCTTGTAGGATTCATTCCCCCCATGGCCTCATATATGGCAGTCAAGACCGTTGGGCCTGAGGTGGAATATTCCATCTCCATCGAGTTTCCAGTGGGTGCTTCCTTGCCCCTTAAAAAATTACCCAGGACCGTGGAATTCTTGGAGGCATTCAAGAGAAAATACGGATCCTTGCCAGAGGCCGCAGCAGTCAACTCTTCTGCCTATGATGCTGTCTTTATCTTGAAGGAAGCCATTGAGCGGGCAGGAACCTTGGACCCGGATGCCTTGGTGGCTGCCCTTGAAAAGACCGATTACAAGGGAGTCTCAGGCCGCATCCGGTTCAATGATCAGCATGTGGCGGTATTTGGGGCCAAGGATCCCAACGAGACAGGGGTGTGTGTGATATTCCAGTGGCAGAAAGACAAGAGCGGCAAGCTCAGGAGGGTTCCAGTCTATCCCGGCTTCTTGGCGGAAAACAAAATTCAGCTCCCCCCTCACATGAAAAAGAGGTAAGGGGTTCGGCGAGGCCGGGCGATAGCCTTAAAAGGGCAGGCTTTGTCCGGCTCTTTGATTTCTTGAGAAAACAGCGGGGAATAACTTATAGACCATGTCGCTCCTCATATACGGACTCATAAACAGTATCATACTGGCTTTGTATACCGTGGGCTTCAGCCTTACATACGGCATAAGCGGGCTTGCCAATTTTGCCCACGGTGCCCTATACATCCTGAGCGGCTATACTGCCTGGTCTTTCCTGAACATCTTGGGCCTTCCCTTTTGGGCCTCCGCCCCACTGGCGGTGATAGCTACGGCACTGGTGGGATTCCTTTTCTATTGGGTGCTGCTGCTCCGCCTGAGGGGCATCGCCTTGGCCGAACTTATTGTCACATTTGCCGCGGGCGTGGCAATCCTGGAACTCCTTACTTGGAAGGGATTTTATGGAATCCGTTATAGCCTCCCCTTGTTTCTTAGAGGGGGTGTGGAAATAGGCAATGTTGCTGTTGACTACCAGCGGCTTTTTGTGGTGGCAACAGGCATTTTACTTGTAATTTTGTTGTGGCTTTTCGTGCATCACACCAAGATAGGTCTTGCCTTCCGGGCAATGGCCCAGAACGAGCGGACAGCCCTTTCCATCGGTATTGAATCTGACTGGATTGGATCGCTTTCCCTTGCCTTGGGCTCGGCTCTAGCAGCCATAGCCGCCATGGTGGTCCTTCCCTTGGGAGTGATGGAATCCACCATTGGATACGAGGTGCTGATCTATGCCTTGGCGGTGGCAATAGTTGGGGGCCTTGAGAGCACCTTGGGGATGATAGCGGGCAGCTTCATAATAGGATATGGCCAAATCTTGGCAGCAAGATACATTGGGGCCAAGTGGATGGTGATCGTGCCGCTAGCAGCCATAGTGCTGGTGCTCATTGTGCGGCCCTCCGGCCTTTTCGGAAAATTCAAAGAACTTGAAGAACGGGTATAAAAAGTGACAGAGCCTGGCTCAAAATTCAGGAAAAAACGGCTGGACCGTGGGATAAAGGCCAGGGCTGATACCATCTTTGCGGTGGCTTCGTGGCGGGAGATCCTGTACCTCCTCTTGCCGCGGGCCCTGCCTGCGGGGTTTTTGCTCCTTCTTCCCTTGTTTTTGGACGGCTACTGGGAAAAGGTGCTGGTTTACGCCTGTATGTTTGGACTGCTCGCCCTGAGTTGGGATTTCTTGGCCTCTTGCGGGCTTTTTTCACTAGGGCAGTCCCTTTTCTTTGGACTTGGGGCCTATCTTGCCGGTGGGCTCAATTATTATCTTCATTGGCCCCCTGTGGTTACACTTCCAGTGGCCACCATTGGAGGGGGGCTCATCTGTTCTGCACTCCTTTCTCCCGTGATGAGGCTAAGGGGGGTGTACTTTGCCATGGTCACCCTAATGCTCCCGATCCTGTTCATGAAGGGTATCGAGGCTACAGGGCTTTTGGGAGGAACCCACGGACTTTCGGCCCTGTCCCCATTAGTCCACGACAAGGTGTCAGCCTATCTTGCGGTACTTGGCTTCCTTGTGTGTCTTTTTGCCTTCCGCAGGGTTATCAATTCCGATTATGGCCTAGTTCTTATGGCCATAAGGGATGATGACAGGGCTGTAATGAGTGGCGGAATAAATATTTACTGGCGAAAGAGCCAGGCCCTCTTTATTGCCGGGTCAGTGGGGGCATTTGCCGGTGCCCTCATGACCCACCACTACCAGTTCGTGGGAAAATCTGTATTTGCCTTGGACTATTCCATCCTGCCTGTGGCGGCAGTGGCCCTGGGAGGGCAGGGTAGCTTTGCAGGCGCTGCCCTTGGCGCAATGATCCTGGTGCCCCTTTCTGAGGCCTTGAGGGCCCTAGGAGGCCTCAGGATTGCAATTTACTGCTCTATCTTGATACTGAGCATACTCACGCTTCCCGAAGGGGTCTTTCATTACATGGAGCGCAAGTACCAACAATTCGAAACAAAGGTGGAGGTAAGATAGTGGCGGCCCAAGGGCCCATCCTGGAGGTTCGGCGACTCAGTAAAAATTTTGGAGGGGTAAGGGCGGTTCACGAGGTAAGCTTTACCCTCAGGAGGGGTGAATTCTTGGGCGTTATTGGCCCCAATGGGTCTGGTAAGACCACACTTGTAAATCTGATTACAGGTTTTGTGAAACCCAGTAGCGGGAGCGTATTCTTTAAAGGGGCAGAAATCACAGGAAAAGCCCCTTACAAAATTGCAGGGCTAGGTCTTGCCCGGACTTTTCAGATGGTGAGGCTTTTCTATAATCTCCCAGCTTACAAGAATGTTATTATTCCCTTGTGTTCTCCGCGGGTAAAGAGGCTAAGGGGCGGGAAATACGGTGAAAAGGACGACGCTGCAATCGACATACTCGATGACATGGGCTTTGAGAGGGATTCCTTCGTGCCATACAAGCCAGCCGGCAGCTTGCCTCACGGATACCTAAAGAGATTGGATCTTGCAAGGGCCTTGGCCTTGAGGCCTGAGCTTCTGATCCTGGATGAGCTCTTCTCTGGAATGTCCATGTCTGAAGTGGCTAGCACCCTTCCCATAATTGAGAGGTTAAACCAAGAGGGCCTAACTATCGTGATGATAGAACACAGGCTAAAGGAACTCTTTAGAGTTGTTGACCGGGTTTTAGTGCTCAACTTTGGGATGAAGATAGCAGAAGGCACTCCCAGTGAAGTAATGGAAAGCGATGCGGTGAAATCCGCATATCTGGGCATAGAAGTGGATGTGGAGGCCCAGGCAGGATGAGGCGGAGACGGGCTCAATGCTAGAGGCCAAGAACCTGATGGTATTTTTCGAGAATGCCCTTGCGCTCAATGACTTGAGCATTGAGGTAAGAGAGGGTGAGATAGTGGCTGTGCTTGGCTCAAACAGTGCGGGAAAGACCACTCTGATGAATACTCTTTCTGGCCTTATAGTTGACATGAAAAGGAAGGAGGACCGCAAGGGCGGGGTCCGTATCACAGTGATGGGCAGCCTCCATTTCAAGGGTGAAGAGATGCTGTTCATGAAACCCAGTGAGCGGGTCAAAAGGGGGATCGTGTTGAGCCAGGAGCGGCACCCGGTGTTCCGCGACAGCGACGTGATGGAAAACCTCAAGATCGCTGGATTCTTGAGGAGCAGGGCCGAGACAAAAGCGAGGATTGAGTTGGTGTTCAAGCTCTTTCCTGTCCTAAAGCGCTTGAAGGGCAGGCGGGCGGGGTTGCTGAGCGGAGGCGAGCAGCAGATGCTGGCAATCGGCATTGCCCTTGTGGCCAACCCCCATTTGCTTCTCATGGATGAACCCCTGCTTGGCCTAAGTCCCATGCTACAGGCAGACCTTGCCAGGGCTATTAAAGAAATCAGGAATGAGGGAATAACCGTGCTGGTCACAGAACAATTTGCCCGGCCCATCTTGCCCATAATAGATAGAGGATACGTGGTGGAAAACGGCATGCTGGTATTTCAGGGCACAAGGCAGGAGCTAGCAGAAAATCCTGAGGTAAAGGCAGCTTATTTGGGTCTCTAGGGAGCAGATCAAAGGAATATATAAATGGTAGAGCTTAAGTCCGGGTCCATCTGGGGCTGCTTTGAAAAGACGGCTCAGGCCAGTCCCCAAAAAGAGGCTGTGGTCTATCTAGGGGAGACCTTGTCCTTTGAGCAGTTAAGGGAGAGAGCCCTAAGGCTTGCCTCCTCATTTGCCAAATTGGGCATCGGAGATCACGACAGGGTCCTGATTTACCTCTACAATATCCCTCAAACTATTATCTCGCTTCTAGCCCTCCAGAGGCTAAGGGCCATTCCTGTGCCAGTTGCTCCTGTCTATGGCTCCTATGACTTAAAATACCTCGCAAAAGATAGCGGCGCTGAAACCGTCATCTGCATGGACAGCAACTTCAACTATGTGAGTGAGATAATCCCTGAGACCTCCATAAAGCAGGTAGTCGTGACCAACATGGTTGACCTGATACCCCTCTGGAAGCGTTTTATAGCAAAAGGGTTTGACAGGGTGCCCTCTGGGAAATTTCCTTCGGGTGAGGGCATATACTCATTTGTGGAGCTGCTAAAGCAAGACTCTGTCCCCCATCTGCCCGACTGGAAAGAGCCGGACCCAACTGATACGGCCCTTTTGCTCTATACAGGGGGAACCACTGGTTTCCCAAAAGGCGTGCCTTTGCCAGCAGGCCTTTTCCTTAACAACTGCCTTGAGTGGAGGCGGGCCAGTGAGGATTTGGTTCCTGTGGGAGAGGCTATAACAGCGCTAGCTGCTCCTCTTTACCACATAATAGGGCAAATGGATGCCATGACCCCGCTGCTCATAGGGGGTGAAAAGCTTCTCATGTTCCCTCGGGTGGTCATAGATGCCCTTTTGGATCATATCCAGAGGTATAAGGCCACCAATATGTTTGCAGTGCCTACCCTTTACAGGATGATCCTGGAGCACGACCGAGTGGACTTCTATGACATGAACTCTCTCAAGTACTGCGGCACAGGCGGGGATGTATTGCCCACGGAGGTGGGCCGGAGATGGCTTGAAAAATTTGGTGTGCCCCTTTACCAAGGCTACGGGACCACCGAGTTTTGTGGGGCCATATCCTTATCCTATGCAAGGGACGGAATCCCCCCTGAAGGGGCGGCAGGAAAGGTTATTCCAGGGGCTAGCGTTATGTTGGTGGATCCCGATACATTAAGGCCTGTTGGCGAGGGGGAGCCGGGTGAGCTCTTGGGGACTTCCAAGTATCCGGTTAAGGGATACTGGAACAAGCCGGATGAGACCAGGGAATGCTTCTTGGAGATTGATGGCAGGGTTTGGTACCGCACTAGAGATATTGTACGCATAGACCGGGAGGGATGGCTCTATTTCTTGGATCGGTCTGTTGACATGATAAAGCACAAGGGCTATCGCATCGCGGCTGCGGAGATAGAGCGGGTGCTCCAGGAGCACAGGGCCGTGGTCGCCGCTTGTGTGGTGGGTATCCCTGATGAAAAGGTTGGCGAGAGGATAAAGGCCTTTGTGGTCCTAAAAGAGGACATAAGGGGTATCAGCAGCTATGAGCTGGCCAGATGGTGCAGAGAAAGGCTCGCCCCCTACAAGGTCCCCCACTATATCGAGTTTAGGGACATGCTTCCCAAGAGCAAGGTGGGCAAGATGCTGCGCCGCGAGATCCGCGCAGAAGAGCAGCGAAAACTCAGTGAATCCAAGCAACTGGTTGAACCTGAATAGCTTTTTGACTTGTCGTGCTTCCGCTTGATTAAATTTCTTGACAAAAACCCTTTTTGTTGTTCCCTTGAAGAACCTAGACCTCCCTCGTTTTATTTCGTGGCAAGGAGATTGCATACAACCTCAAGAGGACTTCCTTCAATTCTAATATTTGGGTCCCGAGCTTCTCTGGTATAGGAAGGAAGTAGTATTCCAAGGTGATGTGGGGCCTTAGGAGCATGCCGATTTTCAATTGCAAAATAGCCACACCTAGCGGTCGTATTCTGGAAAAGAGGGTGATTGGCCAAAGCAAGGCCACGGTTAAGGAACATCTGGAAAGAGACGGGAATTTTGTGCTCCACATTAAAAGGGCCGAAGGCCTCCTTCCGGCTATTGGTTTGATGGGTGGGGGGCGCAAGATAAAGCTCAAGGACTTAATTATTTTCAATCAAGAATTTTCTGTACTTATAAAGGCCGGCCTGCCTATCCCTGCAGCCCTGGATGCCATAATCGAAAAAGCTAAAGAGGGAGAACTGGTAGATATCCTTCGCGATATCAGGGGAGAGGTGGCAGCTGGAGCATCCCTGTCCACAGCGTTTTCAAAGTACCAAGACATATTTTCCAGCCTCTATGTTGCCGCCCTTCAAGCAGGAGAAAAGACTGGGAATATGGCACTGGCCCTGAGCAGGCATGTCCAATACCTGAAAAAGATACACCAAATCAGGCGGAAGGTAATCTCGGCTTCTGTTTATCCTATGATCTTGACTGCAGTCTCCTTTGCAGCCCTCCTGTTTTTGCTTCTTTATGTGGTGCCCACCTTTACCAGGACATACTTTGAGGCAGGTACAGAGCTCCCTGGCCTTACACGGCTCCTCTTGAATATTACCACAGCCTTTAAGAACAATTTGCCCTACATTGGAATCTTAGTGGCCCTATGTGTAATGGCCTATCTGTATCTAAAAAACACCAAAGATGGCAGGAGATTTATTGACAAATGGAAAATATCATTGCCTGTAGTTGGCCCCGTGTATCTTCACTACTCCCTTTCAAAACTCTGCAGAACCATGGCCACAGTGCTTGGTGCAGGAATGCCGCTGCTTGAGGCGGTGAGGATATCAAGTGGAGTCTTGAAAAATAGCTTTGTAAGGGAAAAACTGGATAAGGTAAGCAAAGATCTGGAGCGCGGTGGGGGGTTCGCCCAGGTCCTGGCGGCATCCGGAGTCTTCCCTTCCCTGGCCGTTCGAATGATAAGTGCTGGAGAAAATAGCGGATCCCTTGATCAAGTATTGAATGATTTGGCCGAATTCTATGAAGAGGACGTGGACACTCGGCTCTCAGTGCTTACCTCTGCCATAGAGCCCACGCTGATGATCATAATGGGCGCACTCATCGGTTTGGTGGTTTTGGCCATGTACTTGCCCATCTTTCAACTAGCCAGCGTGGCAATCTAATTAAGTTAAGGAGGAAACTGACCTTGACTGCGGCAGTTCAGAATCAAAAGAGGCTAAAATTTGGAGATTGGGCCGTTCGTCTAGGTTTCATGACTCCTGAGGAATTAGAGCATGTGATTTCCAAGATGAATATCACCCAGCAAAGGGTGGGGCAGATCTGCATCCAGGAAGGCTTCCTTAACGAAGAGGAATTGGCCCAAATTATCGCAGCTCAATATTCTTACGACTATGTGCTGCTGGACGGTATCAAGGATGAAACCTTATTGGATCTAGTTCCGTTGGAGGTGATGACCCGTTACCAACTTATACCCTTTGAGCGCCGAGGCGATACCCTGATTATAGCTATGGCCGAGCCCCGAAACTTCCTCAAGGCAGTTGACGAATTGGAGATTCTCCTAGACACCAACATTTCCATAGTAGTGGCAAGCGAAAAGCGCATAAAAGAACTATTGAAAAAGATAGAGTCCTCCAAAAGTGTCCTGGATAGCATCTCAGATGATATGCGGTTGCCTCTGGTCAGAGAGACAGACAAGGGGGAGGATATCCTGAGCATAGAGAAGGTCTCTTTGGAAGAAAGCCCCATTGTAAAATTAGTGGACTCTACAATTTTAGATGCCATTAACAAACGGGCAAGCGACATTCACTTTGAGACCTCTGAAGAAGGAGTGATTATCCGCTACCGTATCGACGGGATGCTTCATCAGGCCACAGAGCCGTTGGACCACCAATACCAGGCCCCCATAGTGTCCAGGATCAAGGTGATGTCAGAGCTGGATATTTCCGAAAAGAGGGTTCCTCAAGACGGCAGATTCAAGCTCAAAGTCAGGGACCGCTATATAGACTTTAGGGTATCAATCCTGCCCACCATCTTTGGAGAGGATGTGGTGATCAGGATCCTGGACCGCGAGAGCCTTGTGGCCGAGGTGGGTGATTTTAGGTTGGACAGCCTGGGATT
>JAMOVZ010000277.1 GCA_027061865.1 Desulfobacterales bacterium | reverse complement strand
ACACCTTCCTCTACCGCGGCCCGTGTGGCGTTCAGGGCATCTTCCACCCTGGCCTTCTTTTCCTTCATCTCCACTTCTGTGGCAGCACCAACACTGATCACAGCCACACCGCCAATCAACTTGGCCAACCTTTCTTGGAGTTTCTCACGATCATAGTCGGAGGTGGTCTCCTCGATCTGAACACGAATCTGCTTCACTCTGGCTTCCAAATCAGCCTTGTTTCCACCACCATCGACAATGGTAGTGCTGTCTTTGTCTATCCTGACCAGCTTTGCAGTGCCTAAGTCATTCAATGTGACATTCTCTAGTTTGAGGCCAAGGTCTTCGGAAATGACCTTGCCCCCCGTCAGGATGGCAATGTCCTCGAGCATTGCCTTGCGCCTGTCGCCAAACCCGGGGGCCTTTACTGCCGCACACCTCAAGGTTCCCCTAAGCTTGTTTACCACCAAGGTGGCAAGGGCTTCGCCCTCCACATCCTCGGCAATAATCAATAAGGGCCTTCCCATTTTGGCCACTTGCTCCAGTATGGGAATCAGGTCCTTCATGCTGGAGATCTTTTTCTCATAGAGGAGGATGTATGGCTCTTCAAGCACCACCTCCATCTTTTCTGGGTCGGTCACAAAGTAAGGAGACAGGTAGCCACGGTCAAACTGCATGCCTTCGACCACTTCCAAAGTGGTCTCCATGCCCTTGGCCTCTTCAACGGTAATGACCCCTTCTTTGCCCACCTTGCTCATGGCCTCAGCGATGATATTCCCAATGGTCTCATCATTATTAGCAGAAATTGCTCCCACCCGGGCGATCTCTTCTTGGTCCTTGGTTGGCTTTGAAAGTTTCTTAAGCTCTTCGACAGCAACCTCTACTGCCTTGTCAATACCCCGCTTTAAGGCCATGGGGTTTACGCCTGCTGTAACCAACTTTGAACCTTCCTTGTAAATTGCCTGGGCGAGCACTGTGGCGGTGGTGGTTCCATCACCAGCCACATCAGAGGTCTTGGATGCTACCTCCTTTACCATCTGCACACCCATGTCCTCAAACTTGTCTTCCAGCTCTATTTCCTTGGCAACGGTCACCCCGTCCTTTGTTATTGTTGGCGCACCGAATGCCTTCTCCAAAATAACATTTCTGCCCTTTGGTCCCAGAGTTACTTTCACGGCATCTGCAAGGGTGTCGACCCCCTTGAGAATTGCCTCTCTGGCCTTCACGCTATACTTAATTTCTTTCGCCATCTTTTATATCCTCCTTATAATAGTCTTCTTTTTTCTTATTTTTACTTTTCTACAATTGCTATTACATCGTCTTCCCGCATTATGAGAAGCTCTTCACCTTCAATCTTGATCTCAGTGCCTGCATATTTTCCAAAAAGAATCCTGTCACCCACCTTGACGTCGAGGGGAATCTTTTGGCCATTTTCAAGGATCCTGCCATCGCCTACAGCCACTACCTCGCCCTCTATGGGCTTTTCCTTAGCGGTATCGGGGATAATAATCCCACCCTTTGTCTTTTCCTCCTCTTTGATTCTTTTAACAATAACACGGTCTCTCAAGGGTCTAAGTTTCATTGTTTCTCTCCTCCCTTTTTTAATTTTAAATTTGATTTGATTGACCATCACTCAGCGTTTTGCCGAGCTAGCCACTTATGGATGACCTTATGAATGGCTTAAAATAAGACGGATTCCAGGCTTGTCAAGACGGGAAAAGGAATTTTTTATTCCTGGCCTAAGCGCCATTTGAGGGTTTCCAGTATTCCTTCGGCCAAGGAGGTTTTGGGCGCCCAGTCCAAAACCCTTTTGGCCTTTTCCACCACCAGGCAGCTCTTGGTGAGGTCCCCTGGCCGGGCCAGTTCCCGGAGGGGTTCGCGCAACTCCTCTGGAATTCGGCGCCCCATTTGTTGGAAGGCGTCAAGAATTGTCTGGTAAAGCTCAGAAGTTCTTGTCTCCACTCCGGTCCCGATATTAAAAAAGTCATTCTCACCTTTGTAGAGACAAGCAAGATTTGCCTCGGCCACATCGCCCACATAGCAATAATCCCGCACCATTCCTTCTGGTTCACCGGGAAAATGGTATAGGGTGGAGGGTTGCCCTTTAATGAGATTGTCCATGAATATGGCAACCACCCCTGCTTCTCCGTGCCTTATCTGCCTTGGCCCGTATATGTTTGAATAACGTAGGATAGCGTATTCAATCCCGTATTGGTGTTTGTAAAATTCCAGGTACTTTTCCGAGCAATATTTGGTCACCGCATAGGGAGAAAGAGGCTTTGGAAGATAGTTTTCAGATGTGGGATATTCATCTGCCTCCCCGTATATGGCTCCTCCAGAGGAAATGAATATAACCTTTTTAATGCCACTGGCCACCGCCGCCTCCATAAGGTTAAGCAAACCTTTGATATTTATGTCGGCATCGTAGATGGGATCGGCCACCGAGTCAGGCACACTTATCTGGGCCGCGTGGTGGTTTAGGATATCCGGGCGCTCTTCTTGAAAGATATCAAGAATGGCGTCATCCCTGATATCCATTTCATATAATTTTGCATTTGGATTTACATTTTCCCGTTTCCCGCTGGACAGGTCATCTACCACCACCACCTCGTGGCCAGCCTCAACATAGCCGTCAACTACGTTGGAACCGATAAAACCAGCCCCGCCTGTAACCAATATCTTCATCTTACGCCTCCTCCATCGAGCCTCTCCTTCTTACCAATATGTCCCACCCAGGTCAACACCTCTTGGGCCAGCCCAACTTACCCATTTCCCGTCCCATTTCCCGTCAAACCAAGTTTGGGTAATTAGGTAATTAGTATTGAGATTCACCCTGTTCTGAATAATATTAGATTACATTATTATTAATTAAATCAATCTGTTATCATATTAATTACTCATTTTCGGTCAAGCTGCAAATGGGTAATTAATTGGAGTGTTATGGATTGTGGACGAAGTAGGGTACACTTGGGTTGATGGCTTGATCTCCAAAAAGTTGAAAAAATGTCCGCCTTTGTATTATTGTTTGGAATCTTTTTGGTCGCATGGGTGGTTATGGCAAAGAAATTTGGAAATATATTGGACCTTATCGGTAACACTCCCCTAGTACCTATCCGCAAGCTCAATCCCAACAAAAATGTGGAGATCTGGGCAAAGCTTGAGTCATTCAACCCAGGAGGCTCTGTCAAAGACAGGCCTGCCCTTTACATGATTCAAGAGGCTGAAAAACGCGGCGAGCTTACAAAGGACAAAATCATCCTGGAAGCCACCAGCGGAAATACCGGGATTGGGCTTGCCTTGGTGGCAGCGGTCAAGGGCTATAGAGTTCTTTTTACCATGAGCGAGGCAGTGAGCCAGGAAAGGGTAAAAATCCTAAAGGCAATGGGGGCAGACATCCAGTTTACCCCTGCCCACCTTGGCACAGATGGAGCCATTGAATACGTTTACAATCTCATAAGAGAAGAACCCGGCAAATTCTGGCTGGCAGACCAATTTAACAATCCTGCCAATTGGCAGGCACATTACTATGGCACCGCCCTGGAGATTTGGGAACAAACCGGGGGGCAGCTCCAGGTAGCTATCTCGGCCATGGGGACAACAGGAACGCTGATGGGCCTTGCAAGACGGCTCAAGGAGCTTGATCCCAAAATCGAGGTAATAGGGGTTGAACCGTATCTGGGCCATAAAATTCAAGGGCTCAAGAATATGAAGGAATCTTATACTCCTGGGATCTTTGACCGGAGCCTTCCTGATAAGATCATAAACATTGACGATGAAGAGGCATTTCAGACCGCCCGTGAGCTTGCCAAAACAGAGGGGCTATTGGTCGGCATGAGTGCAGGTGCGGCCATGGCGGCTGCCATCCGGGTTGCCGGAAACATGGAAAAGGGAAGGGTTGTTGTAATTTTCCCTGACAGCGGGGAGCGATATCTCAGCACATCGCTTTTTGTGGTCAGGAAAAGCGCAGGCATTGTGGTCCATAACACCCTCACCCGCAAGAAAGAGGAATTGGTCCCTCTCCGTGAAAACCAATTTACCATCTACTCCTGTGGACCTACCCTATGCCAGTTCATAGATCTTGGTCATGCCCGGAGACTGGTCTTCTCTGACCTTTTGCGCCGCTATCTGGAGTTCAAGGGGTTTTCAGTAAAATTAGTGGTAAATGTCACTGATCTTGACGACAGGACCATCCAAGGGGCCCAAGCTGCCGGCCAATCTCTACAGGAATTCACTCAGAGGTATTACAACTCCTTTATGGAAGACTTAAAAGCCCTGGGAATAAAGCCTGCCGATGCTTATCCAAGGCCCAGCGAACATGTGGAAGACATGATCAAGACAGCCGAGCGGCTGGTGGATAAGGGCTACGCATACGAAAAATTCCGCTCCGTGTACTTCGATATTTCAAGGGTTGAAGACTATGGCGCCCTATCAAGGATCGACCTTGATAAAATCAAGCTAGGAAAGACGGTCGACCTGGATCAGTACGAGAAGGACAACCCACGCGACTTCACCCTGCTGAAAAGGGCGACCTTAGAAGAGTTAAAAAAGGGAATCTTTTACAAGACAAGGTGGGGTAATGTCAGGCCCAGTTGGCACATCGAATGCTATGTGCTTGCCAGCAAATATGCTGGAGAGCATTATGACATACACACCAGCAGCATAGACCTTATCTTTCCTCATCATGAAAATACTATTGCCATTGGCCGGGCCCTCACCGGCAAGTCCCCTGCCAGATACTGGCTCCACAATGAGCTGGTATTAGTGGATAAGGCAAAGGCCCCGGGTAATGGAAAAGATGGAATACCTACCCTGCGGGAGGTCCTGGAAAAAGGATTTTCGGGTCGACAGCTGCGTTACTTCCTTTTGAGCAGGCATTACAGAAAACCACTTTTCTTCTCCTATGAAAAGCTCCAAGGTATCCAAAACACCCTCTCTCACCTGGACAACTTTGTTCAAAAGGTGCACTTCCTGAAACGGGGTGGGGCCTCTAAGGCCAATCCAGAGCTGGACCAAATCATATATGACCTGCGCCACAAATTTACAGAGTCAATGGATGAGGACCTTAACATCGCATCAGCCCTTGCCGCCCTTTTCCAATTCACAACCAGGATAAATAAGATAATGGACCAGGAGGGGCTCGCAAGAGAAGACAAGGACAAGGTCATCGAGGCATTGGATCAGATAAATTCGGTGCTGGGTATCTTGGAATTGGAGCCTATGGACCTGAGCGAGGAAATCATGAGCCTGGTCCGAGAGAGGGAAGAGGCCCGGAAAATGAAGGACTGGAAAAGGGCGGATAGGCTAAGGACACAACTCCGCCAAATGGGGATTGAGGTGGTCGATACCAAACAGGGCCCTATTTGGAGAAAACTGCTCTCATAGTTTTCCGGGTCAACCAGTGTGAAAATTTATGCCATTGTTTGCAATCTTTTTTACATTAAGTATTACAACAGGTTCCGTTTACTTTCACGCACTGTCTCCATGCAATTGTAACTAGCTGCTTTCATTGCTGATTTAAACCTCTGGTGTTGGCATGCCATTTTCATAGAAACTTCAGGCAGAAGAGATTTTTAGGTATTTACCAAAGGAGCCAACCCCTTTTGATGGAAGCCTGGCAACAAGAAAGAGAAGAGAGAAGGCAAAAGGCCTTGAAGGAGCACCAAAGGCTCCATAGGCTTTTTAAAGAAAACCGGTTTGCTTTTGAGAAGTGGCGGCAACAGGCAATTAAAGACTTAATAGAGAGTGCACCTGATCCACAATTACGTGCCAAGCTGTGGAAACAGCAAGAAGAGTGGGACCGCAGGATGAAAGGTGCAGGAAGTCACCAAAACAGGTTTGTGCTTGCAAAGACTTTCTTCTGGGCACATTTTTTTGAGAAATGGATGCCGGCCATAGAAGAGTTCAGGCACCTGCTGAAGCCAGCCAAACAGTAAGCTTCCCAGAGCCTAGAGATCCCATTTTTGACCAAAGGCCTTGCAGGGATGCCTCAGCATTGGCCACTGGCCCTTGTTTCCGTCCCAAGAATCGGCCAGGCATTTTCCCAAGCTCTGAGGGGTGTTGTGGCCCTTGAGGTTAGGGAATTGGCTAAAATGCCTGCAGTTACCGCATCTAACATGTTCACCTGAGTTTTGCTCCACCGTGGAATCTCCGGCCTCACTTTCTTCCCTTAACAGCTCGTCCATGTTTCTTTCCTACCCTTTCTGTCAAGCTAGCTTTGCAAAAGAATCAAGCATTAGGGCCTCAAAAGCCCTATTATGACCCGCAGTGTCGATAGGTCAAGGGGATGAAAAGCCCCCCTGTAGGCCACCACTGCCGCGCAACCACACTTGGAGCAGTCTGCTTCATCCCCATAAGTGCAACGCTTTGGGCTCCCATCTGAACAAAAGCACCTTACTCTCTCGCTAACCGGGCAAAGCTGATATTGATTCCAATGGGCAAAGGCCCCATTGCTTTTCAGCTGCCTTGCCATGGCTTGTGTAATACCCACTCGCTTTCCGTACTTTTCCCTGAGGTTGAGTAAAAGGTCCACTATTTGGTCGCGCTCATGTAGGGGCACAAATAGCTCTCCGTCGGCAGGGCTGTTAACCGGGGTATAGAAGGAAAATCCAATCCCTTTTATGGGAAGGGAGCACATCTCGCGCACAAATCCCTCAATCGCCTTCCTGCTGGAATTGGGCCTGCAAATAGTCATGTGGACAAGGGGCGCTCGGTGTGCCCTTGAGATATTCCTCTTGACCTCCTCGTAGACCCCATCCCCCCTTATGGCGTCATTTATTTCCCTTGGGCCTTCCAGTGAGACCAGCCACTGGGCATTGCCTAGCTCTGGGAATCCATTTAGGCCGTTGGTGAAGATCAAGGCAGAGTCAAATATTCGAGAGGCTTCCCGGCATAATTCCAGTCTCAAGGTAGGCTCTCCGCCATAGAGCAAGGCCACGCGCAGTCCACTGGCCTTCAGCGATTTCATGAATCTTGCCGTCTCAGAGGTGCTCATCTCAGGGGGATGGTCTTGCTGCCACCAATAACAGTGCTTGCACTTGAGGTTGCAGCGGCGGGTGATGTCGATGGCAGCGGAAGTTGGCTTGTCAGTGAAAAACCATTTGGCAAGTGTAGCCAGTATGCCTAAGGTAGAACTTATTGAGGCCATCAAGTCCCATTACCTCTACCAGAGCAGCCGTGCCTGTTTGGGCAAAAAAATGGCGGAGAGAGAGGGATTCGAACCCTCGGTGGATCTTTCGACCCACACTCGCTTAGCAGGCGAGCGCCTTCAGCCAGCTCGGCCATCTCTCCGCATTAAAGAATGTCCATTGTGTTGTGGCGGAGGGAGAGGGATTCGAACCCCCGTGACCATAACGGCCAAGCGGTTTTCAAGACCGCCTCCTTCGACCACTCGGACATCCCTCCGAGAATATATTCTAATTATAATACTCGGCAAAATCAATTTCAAAATTTAGGGGGGCCGTGAATCGCCCAACGCTCACCAAGGATGGATCTTTTCACGCATCTCCTTGATCGTATCACTATAGCTTTTGCTGTAAAAAATGGCAGAGCCTGCCACAAACACATTTGCCCCGGCCTTTGATACGCGCTCAATGGTGTTAACGTTTATGCCCCCGTCCACCTCGATATCAAGATCCAGCCCCCTCTTCTCTATGGTCTCCCTGAGCCTCTCCACTTTGGGGAGCACGGAATGAATAAAGTCTTGCCCTTCGAACCCGGGGTTCACGGTCATGAGAAGCACCATGTCAAGGTCTTCCAAGATATAGTCCAGCACATCCAAGGGTGTTGCAGGATTCAAGGAGACCGCGGCTTTCATGCCCTTGGACCGGATATATGAAACGGTCCTGTGGAGATGGATCACCGCTTCGGGATGCACCGTCAATATATCTGCCCCAGCCTCTCCAAAGGCATCTATAAACCGATCAGGCTCTGAGATCATCAGGTGTACATCCAAAGGGAGGCCAGTCACCTTGCGGGCTGCCTTCACTATCATAGGGCCAATGGTGATGTTGGGGACAAAATGCCCATCCATCACATCAATATGGATGTAGTCGGCCCCCGCCTCTTCCACCCCCTTTATCTCTTCGCCCAGCCTGGTAAAATCCGCCGAAAGTATGGATGGCGCAATCTTGAAGACTGGTTTTGAATTTTTCATAGCCATGACCTTTCCTCGTTATTGGGCCCTATCTCTTCTTTTTTTCTACCAATGCGGCAAAGAAACCTTCCATTCCATGCTTATGAGGGAAGGTTCTGAAAAAACCTCTGCTGTCCACTAACTCCTCTCCCCATCCTGGAATCTTGCGGCCCAAGGGGATGAGCGCCACCCCCCTTTGTTCCTCCAAGACCTGCTCAACCACCTTTTCGTTCTCTTGGCTCGATATGGTGCAAGTTACATACAGCAGCCTGCCACCAGGAGCCGTCATGTCAATGGCCCGGGACAAAAGCTCTTTTTGGAGCGAGGCGAGCCTTAAGGTGTCCTCCCTTGACTTGGCCCACTTTATGTCAGGGTTCTTGGCTATTGTTCCAAGCCCAGAACAAGGGCTGTCCACGAGCACCCTTTGGAACGGGTGCTTGAAAAGGCGCCCCAAAGGGCCGGTGGCATCAAAGAGCAGCGGGGCCACCTTGCTTGCACCCAGCCTCCCGGCCGCCTCTTGTAGGCTTAGCAGCCTGGATCGATTTGTGTCAAGGGCAATGATCAGGGCCTTATTCCCTGTAAGTTCAGCCAAGTGTGTGCTCTTACCCCCCATTCCTGCACAGAGATCCAAGACCGGCTCGCCTTCAAAAGGGGCTAGCAATGAAGAACAGACCTGGGCAGGCTCGCCCTGAACCGTGAAATAGCCCTTTTTAAAGGCTTGGGTCTTG
>JAMOVZ010000276.1 GCA_027061865.1 Desulfobacterales bacterium | reverse complement strand
AGGCGCTTATCTGAGGGAGGCCAGGGAAAAGGCGGACGTGACCCTTGAACAAATCCATGAAAAGACCAAACTGCGGATCTCCCTTATTGAGGCCCTGGAGGAAGAGGATTGGGAGCTTCTGCCATCCCGCACATTTGTGAGGGGCTTTGTGAAATCTTACGCAGTTGCAGTGGGACTTGACCCCAGGGAGGCCCTCTCTCGTTTTGATGCCAGCGTGCCCGAGTCAGAGGAGCAGTTCAAACCCCTTTCAGCTACGGCCTCCAAACGCTCCATCGTGCCGGTGGCATTGGCATTGCTCTTGATTCTGTCCCTGGTATCTCTTTATTTCTGGACAAGGGATGGGGACAACGGGGAAAAGGCTTCAGAGGTCAAACATTCCACCTTAAAGGAAGCGCCGCCACCAAAGGTGAGTCCGGAAGAAGAAGTCCAGCAAGAGGTAGCCTCCTCCACACAACAACCGCCTCAGAGCGCTTTGAGGGTGGAAGAGCAACAAGAGGAAGAAGCGGAGAGCCCTCCCGCGGCAGCAGAAGACACATCTCCCCCAGCCCCTGGGCCGGCCCAAAATTCTGCCTCCCTCGAATCCCCCGGGCCCCCTCCTAAGCACCCATTGGTGCTCAAGGCATTTGTGAAGGAGAAGACGTGGGTAAGGATCCAAGTAGATGATGCTAGACCGAAGGAGTATATATTTTCACCAGGCGCTCAGCCCCAGTGGCAGGGGGAGGAGGCTTTTGATATCATGATTGGAAATGCCGCCGGCATCCGTTTTGAACTAAACGGTGAGAAGATTGAAAACTTAGGCAAACGCGGTCAAGTGGTCCGCTTAAGGCTTCCTGTGAGCAAAGAGGCAAAGCCGCTGGAGGAGTGAGGCTGAAGTGGAGAATGTTTTCCTTTTGTTAGAAGAAAGAGGCTTTGTGGAACAGGTCACGGACAGGGCACTGGTGCACGACCTGCTGGAGAGGCCCGCCACTTGTTATATCGGATTTGACCCCACAGCCAAGAGCTTGCACGTGGGAAGCCTTCTGCCCATCATGTCGCTGGTTCACATGCAACGCTCTGGCCACCGCCCCATTGTAGTGATCGGGGGAGGAACTGCCCTGGTTGGAGACCCCAGCGGCAAGACCGAAGCAAGGCCAGTTATGACGAGGGAAGAAATTGAGGAGAACGCCAAGGGTATCAAGAAACAGCTCTCCAGGTTTCTGGATTTCAGCCATGGAAGAGCCCTCATGGTAAACAATGCAGACTGGCTGGCAGAGCTTAAATACATAGACTTTTTGAGAGACATAGGCCGGCACTTCAGCGTGAACAGGATGCTCGCGGCCGAGTCTTACAAACTCCGCCTTCAAACAGGACTCAGCTTTATCGAGTTTAACTACATGCTGCTTCAAGCCTATGATTTCTGGTATCTGTTCAAACATTACGATTGCAGGCTCCAGATGGGAGGCAATGACCAGTGGGGAAACATCTTGGCCGGCACCCACCTGATCAAGCGCTTGGAAGGGGAAGTGGCCCACGGGCTCACCTTTCCTCTTCTTACTACATCGTCTGGGGAAAAGATGGGCAAGACCCACAAGGGCGCTGTCTGGCTTGACCCTCAACTAACCACTCCTTATGAGTACTACCAGTACTGGATCAATCAAGATGACCGGGATGTGGAAAGGTTCTTGGCTCTCTTCACCCTTTTGCCCATGGATGAAGTTAGGCGCCTGGGGGCGCTTCAGGGAGCAGAGCTCAGAGAGGCCAAGGAGGTCCTGGCCTTTGAGGCCACAAAGTTATGCCATGGGGAGAAAGATGCCTTAGAGGCAAAGGAGGCCTCAAGGGCCCTTTTTGGTCAGAAGGAGCCTGGGGCCTCTGGGGGGGCGGTACCTACCTTTCGCATTGGCAAGGAAGAGCTTGGAAAGGGAATTCCCGCTTATATCCTGTTTGAAAGGTCTGGGCTTTGCAAAACAAGGGCCGAGGCCAGACGCCTAATCGCCCAAGGGGGAGGCTATCTCAACGGAGGCAGGATTGAGGCCTTTGACCAAGTCATCAATTTGAGGGACCTGAAGGATGGCTCCCTGCTCTTGAGGGCCGGAAAAAAACGATACATGAGGGTAGCTGTTTCATAGGATGGCCAGGAAGAAAAAAAAATCTGCCCCAAGCCGGGCATCAAAGACAAAAAAAGGCGGCCAACAGATCGGCGCCATTGACTTTGACACAGCCTCCCCCCAGCAGCAGGAGGCCTCTCAAAATATTCCCCTTCCTGTGCCTTATGAAGAG
>JAMOVZ010000275.1 GCA_027061865.1 Desulfobacterales bacterium | reverse complement strand
GGCGCCCCTGAACAGGTCATGGCAGACCGACGGGTGAAAGAGGCCTATTTCGGCTCCGAAGAGGTGGAGGAGGTCATGGAGCATGCTTGAGGCAAGGGGGCTGATGGTGTTTTACGAAAATATGCTGGCACTCAATAACGTAAGTGTCCGCTGCGACCAGCACCAGATCGTGGGTGTCTTTGGGGCGAATAGCGCTGGGAAATCCACCCTCATGTATACGCTTTCAGGGATCATGGAGGACATCCGCAGAAAGGAGGAGATGGCTGGCGGCGAACGCATCACCGTGCTAGGCGAAGTCTTGTTCATGGACCAGGACATATCTCACCTGAAACCCAGCAAGCGGGCCAGGATGGGCATAATCCTGTGCCCTGAGAGGCGCCGGATCTTTGTGGAGAGCAGCGTGCTTGAAAACCTCAGGATCGGCGCCTACCTGGCCACCCCCGCCCAGGCCAAAGAGACCCTGGACTATGTCTTTACCGTTTTTCCGCCCCTTGCAAGGCTCAAGAAAAGAACCGGCGGTTTCCTCAGCGGCGGTGAGCAGCAGATGCTGGCCATAGGACGGGCCCTCATGGCCCAGCCAAAGATCTTGCTTCTAGATGAACCCTTGCTGGGCCTGAGCCCCCTCATGCAGGCCACCCTTGTCAAGGCAATCAAGGAGATCAGGGGGCAGAAAAGGATCTCCATTATGGTGACAGAACAATACGCAAGGCCAGTGTTACCTATTGTGGACTATGCCTTTATCTTGGAAAACGGGGCAGCAGTCCTTGAAGGCTCCAGAGAAGAACTGCTGGACAATCCTGATGTTAGATCCGCCTATTTTGGCGTCTGATGCATAAAAAGGGCGATGACGGATAGAGGCGCACAAATTGAAAAGGAGCTGACTTTCACGCGTTTTGACCGCATGGCGGCCAAGTATCCCAACAACACCGCTGTCATCTTTCTAGGACAGCGCTACTCTTATGGGTGGCTAAAAGAGATGAGCGAGCGGTTTGGAGCGGCTCTCTCGGCCTTGGGTGTGCAAAAGGGCGATCGTGTGATGATATACATATCAAACTCAATCCAGTGGTTGATCGCCTTTCTAGGCATCCAGAAGATCGGGGCCGTCATAGTCCCTGTTTCGCCCATCTACACATCTTATGAGCTGGAGTATCTGGCCAACGACTCCGGCGCCAAGACCATCATCTGCCTTGACACTAATTTTGGCTACGTGGAGGAGGTCTTTGAAAAGGCCCCTATCGAGAAGATCATTGTAACCAACCTCTGCGACCTGCTCCCCCTGTGGAAGCGGGCCATAGGCCGCCTCTTTGACCGTATACCAAAAGGGAAGGCCTCCCGCGGCCCGCATGTAATACCTTTCAAAGGCATGCTGAGGGCCCAGCCCCTCCAAAGGCTGCCGAAGCTGGATCCATTTGCGGACCTTTCCTATATCCTCTATACGGGCGGCACTACCGGCATGCCTAAAGGCGTGCCCGGCACTCACATAAGCATGACATCTTATGTGAATGATGTGACCGATGATGTTTTCTCCGGCCACCTCAAGGAGGGCTCTGATGTCTATATTGCGGTCAACCCACTCTTTCACATCATGGCCTTGGGACTGTGCATGTCCATAGGTCTCAACAAGGGAAACACCGTGGTTCTCATGCCCGTCCCCCTTGTTGATGCCATCTTAGAGAGCATCCAGAAGTATAAAGTGAGGTGGTTCTTGGGGGTTCCAGCCCTCTACCGCATGATTTTGGAAAATGATAGGCTTGACCACTACGATCTTGGACCGCTCCGCTATTGCTATTGCGGAGGCGATATGCTGCCTGCCGAGGTCTTCAACCGATGGAAAGAACGCTTTGGCATCCCCATATATCAAGTCTATGGGTCTACGGAGGCAGGGCATGTCAGTTACAGCCGTCTGGATCGGGAGCCAAGGCCCTCTTCCATCGGCCTGCCCCTCAAGAGCAGGGAATGTATCATTGTGGACCCCGACACCCTCGAGCCACTTCCTCCAGGCCGGGTGGGAGAGTTGTTGGTAACTTCCCCTTACACGGTCAAGCATTACTGGAACAAGCCGGAAGAGACCAGGCGCTCGTATGTGGAATTAAACGGCAAGGTCTATTACAGGATGGGCGACTTCCTGCGCCAGGACCCAGATGGAGAGCTGGTCTATGTGGAGCGCTCTGCTGACATCATAAAGCACAAGGCCTACAGGGTATCGGCATCAGAGGTGGAGGCAGTGCTGCAGGATCATCCCACTGTAATAGGGGCATGTGTCGTAGGGGTGCCAGATCCAAAGGTAGGCGAGCGCATAAAGGCCATCGTGGTGCTAAAAGAGGATGCAAGAGGGGTGAGCGGCGCAGAGCTCATAAGGTGGTGCAGAGACAGGCTGGCCCCCTACAAGGTGCCAAGCTACATTGAGTTTAGGGATATGCTACCCAAGAGCAAGGTAGGCAAGCTCCTGAGGCGGGAGATAAGGGATGAAGAACGCCGCAGGCTGGAAAAAAGCTAATGGCGGAGATATTTATTCAGTTCCCTGGAGAGCATATGACTGATCGAAGGCCTGGCAAACGGGCCGTGCAAAGAGCCTAATCTTTTCACTTGGTATTTGCCCCATCCATAAGCCCCCTCCACCTACCCCCAAATCAGGCTGCATTGCGAGAAGCGCCTACTCCCTCCCTTGAAGTCTGCTCTCTCTGGCCCATAATAAGATTTGTTGCATTTCGCAATAATTTTCTTGACAGTAAAGGCCTATTTTGTTATTGCGCAAAAAATCACTAGCCTATCACTTTTTAATTTTTTGTTATGCCTTAACTAAATTTGACAAATTTTGATTAGCCCTTGGAGGTTAGTTAATGAAAACCCGGTGGCAGTTAGTTATCTTCTTAGGTCTTGGGCTCTGTTGGATAATTGCAGCCCCCGCACTTGGGCTTGCCACAGGAGGGCCTTCCGCACCTGCCCCTGAAACTGAGGGCCCGCCTTGGTGGTTTTGGCCACTGATATTATTTGCAGTCACGTTTATCATGGGGATTTTGGCGGTCCTCGGCGGTGTTGGGGGCGGAGTGCTGTTTGTCCCCATCATCAGCGGGTTCTTTCCTTTTCACCTGGACTTTGTCCGCGGCTGCGGGCTCTTGGTGGCCCTGTCCGGGGCACTGGCTGCAGGGCCCGGGCTGCTCAAAATGAATTTAGCAAGCTTGAGGCTGGCTATTCCGGTGGCCCTGATTGCCTCAACCTGCGCAATAATCGGGGCCATGTTGGGCCTGGCCCTGCCAACCAATATTGTGCAAATCGCCTTGGGCCTCACCATTATGGGAATATGCGTATTGATGCTGACCGCTAGAAAGTCGGAATTGCCTGACGTGCAAAAGCCTGACCGGCTCTCCAGCACCTTGAGAATCTATGGGGTGTACCAGGAGGGGAGCACGGGCCAAATAGTCGACTGGAAGATACACAGGACTCCTTTGGGCCTCTGCTTATTTGTTTTGATCGGCATAATGGCGGGGATGTTTGGCCTTGGAGCGGGTTGGGCCAATGTGCCGGTGTTAAACTTGGTAATGGGGGCCCCGCTCAAGATAAGTGTGGCCACCAGTAAGTTTCTCCTCTCCATCACCGATACCTCTGCTGCATGGATATACCTGAACCAGGGCTGTGTCATCCCAATGATGGTGGTCCCTTCTCTGGTCGGCATCATGCTGGGATCTTTCGTGGGAGTCAGGGTGCTGGCCGTCACCAAACCAGCAGTTGTGAGATGGATCGTAATAGGAATGCTTGCATTTGCAGGCGTTAAGGCCTTTTTAAAAGGCCTGGGCATTTAATACGGCTTTCCGGGAGGAATGAAATGGCAGAGAAGGCATCCCAAGACATAAAGGCAAGACCGGAGCAGCTAATATACGCGGCTATACTGGAAAAGGGCATGTTTATTGGGTTGGCCGTCCTTTTAATTACATTTATCATCTATGCATTCGGCATAATTGAGCCCTACATCCCCCTGGATGAGATCTCAAGGTATTGGTCCATGAATGTTCATGATTATCTCCACCATGCCAACATAAAGGGCGGATGGAGCTGGGTGAGGCTGTTGAAGTATTCGGATTTTCTCAACTTCATAGGCATTGCCATCCTGGCAGGCGTTACCATTATTTCCTACGTCGCGATCATCCCAATCCTGGTAAGGACAAAGGACTGGGCATATGCAATTTTTGCAGTGGCTGAGGTCCTGATACTGGGCCTTGCTGCTAGCGGCCTATTAGCCGTGGGACACTGAAATGCTTGTAAGAGGTGTTGTCATGAAGGAAAGAAAAATTACGGATATCATGATCCCCCTAAACAGGTACCCAGCAGTAAATCCCGAAGCCACACTGGAGACTGCTGTGGGGATTTTGAGGCATGCCCATTGTGAGCTTGAGCAGGGCATATGCACCGAGGCGGGCCCCAATACGATCCTAGTTGTTGACAAAGATAATCACCTTCTTGGGATCCTTGACTTCAAGGCAATTTTAAAGGTCCTGATACCCGAGGTGGCCGGGGGCCTGAGCGAGAAACTCCGTTCTTTAGGTGTTTCCCTGGCCTTTGCCGAAGGTGATGCCCATACCCTGGATGAGGCCCGCGCATCCTTTGTAGCCAGGGTTAAAAAAAATGCAGAGGCAAAGGTTCGGGATATAATGTTGAAGGTCAGGGGATCCGTTCAAGCTGACACATCCCTTGTTGATGCTATTAAGCTCTTGTTTAAGAACAAGATAACAGTGCTACCAGTCTATGAGGGGGACGAAATCATAGGCATAGTGAGGGATACGGACCTGTTCTTGGCAGTTGCCGACATCCTCTTAGAATCATAAAATATTTTCAGCCTAGCCTTAGTCCCGGAGGGAGGAGGCAAGATTTATTCTTTGGCGGGGCTGAGCTTCTCTATATCAGAAGTCCTTCCTAATACCACAAGTATGTCGCTGTCTTTAATCATGAAAGATGCATCAGGGACCATGGTTATTCTCTCAGGCACCAATTCCCGCACTGCGATGACGTTCACCCCATACTTGGCCCTCAGGTTTAATTCCCCCAGGGTCTTTCCTATAAACTCGCTGGGGGGGGCCACTTCCTGGATACTGTAGTCCTCAGACAATGGAATGTAATCCAGCACGTTGGGGTTTGAAAGGGCTCTTGCAATCTTGAAGGCGGTTTCCTTTTCAGGGAAAATCACCTCAGAAGCCCCGATCTTCTGGAGTATTCGCCCCTGATCTTCACTCCGTATCTTCACTAATATGTTTTCCACCTTGAGGTCCTTTAGATAAAGGGTGGCCAGCACACTTGCACTGAGATCATTTCCCAAGCTAATGATCACTCCATCCATGTCCGCAACTCCAGCCGACTCCATCAACTCTTTGTCCGTAGCATCCCCGATAATTGCATAGGTAGAGTACTCGCGCATTCGATTTACCCGGTCCTCGTTCCTGTCAACACAAAGCACTTCGTGGCCCTCTTCGTAAAGGGCCCTCGCAACAAAGGCACCAAAATTGCCTAGACCAAAAACTGCAAATTTTTTCATCTGCTATAACTCCCTTATCCGATGAAAATCTTTTCCTCTGCATACTTGAACTTCTTGCTAGGAGTCCGTTTTGCCAAGGTGTATGCAAGGTTTAGAGGCCCCACCCTACCAATAAACATGGTTATGATCACTATGAGTTTTCCAACCACACTCAGCTTAGAGGTCGCACCCATACTAAGTCCAACAGTGCCAAATGCCGACACGGTCTCAAAGAGGTATTCCAAGAATTCCCCCCTGGTTTCAGAATGGGAGATATGGCCCATCTCGCTCATCATCAAAAGGGATGCCATGATAATCACAACAGCCACTGACACCAGTATTATTGTAAGCGCCCTGTATATTGCTTCCTCAGGGATGGTGCGTTTGAACACTTCGCAAGTTTCTCTGCCCCTGAAGCGATTAAAGGCCAATATCACCAAGATCGCAATGTTGATGTTTTTTACTCCCCCTCCGCAAGATCCGGGGCTAGCCCCTATAAACATCAATACGAGAAGGATAAAAAGCGTTGAGTTGGTGAGGCTGAAGATATCTATGGTGTTGAATCCCGCAGTTCTAGCAGTTATTGACTGAAAGGAGGCCGCCAGAAATTTCCCGCTCATACCAAAATCCCGCAAGGTATTCGCAGATTCCAGGGCCATAATAGTGATTGTTCCTCCCACGACCAAAACGGCTGAAGAGGTAAGCACAAGCTTGGTATGCAAGGATAGCTTTGTCCGGAGTCTGCTTGCCGCGCCTTTATTGGAAAGCCCCTGGACTATATCCCTAAGCGCTATGAAACCCATTCCGCCGGAAATGATCAGCCCCCAGAGGGTCAGATTTACCAGCCAGTCCTGGCTCCAATGGCTGAAACTGTCCCAGAAAAGGGAAAAACCGGCATTACAAAATGCTGAGATACTATGGAAAAGTCCATAGCGGAGGGCTTGCCCGAAGGGGAATGTCCTCAATCCTGCAAGCGTTAAAAGCAGGACGCCAATGCCCTCTATGACCACTGTATAGAGGAAGATGGACTTCAACAAAACAATAATGTCTTCCCTGGAGGATGTGGAAAAACTGCTTTGTACCGCGAGGCGGTCGCGGATCCTCACCTTGAAACCCAGCATGCTGTAAAAAAGCACAGAAAAGGTTACTATTCCCAAGCCCCCCACCTGGATCAAGAACAGGATGACCCAATGGCCGAATGAGGTAAAATAGGAGCCTGTATCCACTACTACCAATCCAGTGACGCAAACGGCTGAAGTAGCTGTGAAAAAGGCATCTATCAGGCCTATGCGGCCACCCTTTACTGAGAAAGGCAGGCTGAGCAGCACTGTGCCAAGGATTATAAGGAGCAAGAAGCTGAAGGTCAGAACCTGTTGAGGTGACATTTTTTGAAAGAATTTCTTCAATGTCTCAACACCTTGTACTTGGAAGAAAGCGGACCCTGGCTCTTAAATACTGTTAATCAACCTATAATGATCAATGATATCAAGTATGGGATAGGCCTCTCACTCAGCCCCGACACCTATACTTTAATAATATCCAAATTTCAAGGCCCCTTCCCTTCAATCCATTGAGTTGACAAGGCTTTCTCCTTTCCCCTTTTTGAACCGCCTTTCCAGGCCAGCGAGTCTCCTTTGCCTTGCAGGAAATGAGAAGCCATTATTGGTGACATATACTCCGCACACCACCATAACGGCTCCCACTGCAAGCGACATTGTGAGGCGTTCACCCAAAAGGGAAGCAGATAGCAAAATGGCGAATATGGGTACAAAGTTAATGAAAAGGGAGGCCTTTGCAGCACCTATCTTTTCGATTCCCTCATAATACCAGACAAATCCAATTACCGTTCCAAACACTCCCAAATAACCGATGTTGAGCCATTCTGGCAAAGTGTAAGTGGGCAGTGCCTCCACAAGGCCGTTAGTGAGGGCGGCCGGGAGCAGCATCAATGCCCCTATGGCACTGGAATATGTCACTGATACGAGTGGAGAGGTGTCACTAAGCACTGCCTTGCCGATCAAGGAGTAGGCGGCCCAGCTCAACACACACCCAAAAATCAGCAGATCCCCTAATCCGATGCCGCCAGAAAGGAGGGCTGCTGGATTTCCACTGCTAATAGCGGTCATTGCCCCGATGATAGAGGCCACAACCCCTAGGCATCTCGGGATCCCCAGGCGCTGGCCGAATATAAGCGAAGCGCCAAGGGCGATCATAGCAGGACTTATAGCGATGATTATAGAGGCCCTCCCGGCCTCGACCAACCCCAGGCCCCAAAAGAAAAGGATATTATAGGAAAAAACGCCTGTAAGACCCAACAACCCCATCTTCAGCCACAGCCTGGAGGGTAAGGCGGGAATCCTGCCCATGCGCAAAACCACCAGTATCACTAACAGGACGCTGGAGACAGTAAAGCGCAGAAAGGCGGCTGCAGTTGGATGGACCCCCAGGGCCCCCAGCGTGCGGCCAGAAATAAATGTCCCTCCCCAAAATAGCGCTGTAAGCAGCAATTTGAGAAAAATCACGGGGTTGATCCTTTTCCCTTTGTATACTTAATCTGAATATTATGAGTTTTGTTGTACTCTTCTTGCTCTAGAATTGAATCCGCGGCATCTCTTGATCCAGCACATATCATCCCATCCTTACCACCTGAAATCATCCAATTTCAAGTATGACATTTCACACCTCCTCCCTTTCATCACTGAAGCTCAGATATCTTTAACCTGCTGACGGACTCACTAAACGGCCTTGTGCGACTCAACTACCCACAACCAGCTCCCGCCTATTGGGCGGATGCGATATCATCATTACCGGCCTTGTCGTCCTTAAATACTACAACTCCATTTGTTTACGGCATTGATTACCCCGCTAGTCTTGAGGTATGCTTAAACTTAAGGTATTGCTGAATAAAATAAACATACGCGGGCAATAACATGGTTGGATCCTTTTTCTCCTTGAATTTGAGGCGCAAGATTCTGCTGGGAATGTCCTTCTTCTGTCTCGCAGTAGGCGTTGTTGGGTTCCTATCTTACAGGAATCTTAAGATAATTGAGAAAAAGATACGCTTCGTTGAGATAGCCGATGACTTGGAAAACATAATCTTGGAGATAAGGCGTTACGAAAAGAATTTTTTTCTTTACGGTTTCTCTGAGACCGAGGCATTGATTGAAAACAAGCGGTACATAGAGCAGGCCCTGGAAAAACTGAAAGAATTTTCCCCTGAGCTGGGCGGTCAACCAAAGATCGGGTTGCTCAGGAATGAACTGCTTAGTTACGCCGAACTTGTAGAGGAAATCAAGGAAGGCTTTGGACGCCGGGAGGTCTCAGCAATGGAACCCCTCCAGCAGGCCC
>JAMOVZ010000274.1 GCA_027061865.1 Desulfobacterales bacterium | reverse complement strand
CCTCATTGATCCTCCTTCTCAAGAGTTGAAAGCAAATCATTACTTATACCTGATCGCCTCGGCAGCATTCAAAGAGACTGCCCTCAGCGCCGGGTATATGCTGCCTATCAAACCCAGGGCGAAGGTAGCCAATACCACCTCCATGATAAGACCACCATCCACTAGCGGATATATAAAACCTCTTACCTGGGGAAATTGTGCAAGCCAATGAATACCCACTATACCGAGCAATGTTCCAACTATCCCACCGCAAGCAGCGAGCAGTACTCCCTCAAGTAATATCATCGAGAGGATTCTCAAAGGATGCCAGCCAATGGCCTTAAGTATCCCTATTTCCTTTGTCCTCTCAAGGACTGACATCAACAGTGTATTGATTATCATTGCAAGGCCTATAAAAAGTGCCACTACAGAAGTTGCCCAGGCCATGGCCCTGAAAATTTGCAGCATTTTGTTATTGTCCGAGACGGAGCGGCCTTCCACAAAACAAAGTTCAGGGAATCTCTTTGAGAGCTCCCCTATTATTCTTCTTATTGCGCTCGGATCATGAAGGCTTTCTATTTGGATGTTGAATGCCGAAACCTTATTGCCTCGGTTTGTGAGTTCTTGGAGGAGCTTAATGGGAAAGATGATAGTATTGTTCCTTGCCATGGGTCCTAATTTGCAAATCCCAACCACAGTAAAATTCTTGCCCCGTATGGCAAATTCTGTTCCTACGTCATAACCAAGGGCGGTGGCTATATTTTTGCCCAAAACCACGGCGCACTCGTCCAGATGGTGAGGAAGTCTGCCTTTTTCAAGACGCACGCCCTTCCACAGATAACTTTGGAGGGGCCATCCAGTTACAAAGATTATCTGCCCCGTGTCTAGTTCCATCAGGCTGATCAATTCCTCACTTACCTGGGTTACGCCTTCAACAGAGGCTATTTCGTGGGCTAGCCTTGCATCAAGAGAGGAACCAAGTAGATCCACGATCCCTTTTGGATAGGCAAATATGTGAGTGCCTCTTTCGACCAGGATCTCCCTACAAGCTCCCTGCATCCCACGGGCAAGCCCTATGAACCCTATGAAGGATCCCACTGCCGCAGATATCCCCACAATAGTGAAAAACGCCCTAAAAGGTCGCCTAGATAGATTCTTGAATGGTAGTTCAAGGAAATACATTGCCCTCCCAGACCTCAAGGGTTCCCCTTTGTATCCGAGATGATCTTTCCGTCCACATATGAGAGAACTCGACTTGCCCGTGATGCGATCTCTTTTTCATGGGTCACAACAATGAGGGTGATTTGACGTGATCGGTGCAAGGTCGTTAGGAGCTCAAGAATCTTATCGGATGTCTTGGAGTCCAGATTACCAGTGGGCTCATCTGCCAGTATTAATTTTGGGCGGTTGGCCAGTGCCCTTGCTATTGCTATCCGCTGACACTCGCCGCCTGAGAGCTCCGAAGGCTTATGATCGGCCCTATGTTCTAGGCCCACCTTCTGAAGTAGATCGAGTGCCCTTCTCTCCCGCTCGCTGGAACCCTTGACAATTCCATACATGCGAATTTCTATGTTTTCTAATGCTGTCAGAGTAGGAAGCAGGTTAAAGGCCTGGAAAACAAAGCCCATGTGTCTTGATCGGATTCGCGACCAATCTTGTATGCCCTTGGGCTCCACTCCATCCAAGAATATTTCGCCCCTATCCGGCCTCTCAATTCCTGCCATGATGTTCAGAAGCGTGGTTTTTCCACTTCCACTAGGGCCATGGATAGCCACGAACTCGCCCTCCTGTATGGACAAAGAGACATTGTCAACGGCCTTAATATGGGGCTCATAATGTTTAGATACGCCAGAGAGCTTGAGTAATTCGGTCACAGACCTTTCCTTGAGTTAAGCCTCTAGTGTTGTTGTCTCATCTTCGATTCTACTATCTTGGCAAGATCTCTCACTGTGATGACTGCGAAGACATCTCTTCGACTCATCCCAGCGCTGAATCTCCCGTTTCCACCTGCTACTCTTGCCAGGGCCTGGTTAAGTTTTGCTGCTTCCTCCTCTCCCAGGTACCCTTCCTCGTCGAACAGATCATCTAAGTCCATGCCCAAGTCACCTACAAACAACTCATTGGTCTCCAAAGAAATCCCAAACTTGTTCTCTATGAGGTAAATAATCTCTACAAAATCGATACTGTCGGCTCCTAGGTCTTCAACAAGGGATGCCTCCGGTGCTATCTCCTCAATAGAGTCAAGGCCAAAGACCGGAACCAATTCCTCTCTCAATATCCTCTCAACATCCATTGCTTCCTCCTTGAGATTTACTGTTTCACCACATGGTAGCCTCTGTAACTGACAAGAAACTGACGACTGTAATGCCATAAAAAAATATAAAATTTTTAATGCTTAGAGATTTCTATAAGTATTCAAAAGCCTTTTCCTCGATTAGATCTAAAAAATCTTCGGCTTCTTGTTCACTTATACAATTGCTCGCTGCAGAGAGCACCATTTGAAGCTTCCCAAGGCACGTTAGCAAGATAAGAACAAGGGGGGTGTTCTTGGGTGTCCCTACGTTAAACTGGATATCAGTCAGCTTGAGTCGGCCTACATGATCAATCGCTGTTTTGCCAGTTGGCTGGCCATCTTCAACAACCGGCCATATTATCCCAAAATTCGACACCAGCATGGAGGTCTTTGGATCTAAAAAGGGGTGCATAAGCCTTGCTCGTATAGAGTATGGGAATAGTCTGGAAATAGCTATGCTTGTGCCTGCAAGCTTTAGCAAGCTGATATCAATTCCTTGATCCATCATATTTCTTCTGTAAGAGCTCACATATCCGAGCAGTTGTTCAGGATCTTGCCGATCTTCAATCGTAGATGGAATTGTTATTTTGGACAGAAGATTTGCTTGGGACTTTCTATTCGGATCAAAGGCCCTGGGTCGTTGGTTCACTGCCAAAGAGTGTAAGAAGATATCCGATTGTTTTCCCTTTTCTCTGTTCCATTGGCACAATGCCCGCTTTGAAGCTGAAACAAAAAGATCAGAGACACTTCCCCCAAGATGTCTAGCCCTAGATCGGAGGACCTCAATCTTTCCGTATTTATCAATGATCCGACGAGCCACAATGCGTCTGCCTACTGGTCCGGGGGTGCCAATAATTTGCGAAATACGATACCATGGAGGAGTGAATGCATAACGCATTGATTTCAATAAGGAACGATACTTGGAAATAGGCACTGGAAAGCGGAAATGAGGCATTGCATCAGAGTGCAATGGAAGGACTTCGCTCCAAGGAGGAACCTGGCCCGTTGTTTCCAAGTGGTAAATGGAGAAAACGTCCCTAGCCCATTCTAGTACCCTCCATGCATCGGATACTACATGATGTCCAAGGTTAACAAAGATATTTATGTCTCTAGGGAGTAAAAAGAGGTAGAATCTAGTAGGAAATTCATGGTCCAAGTTCATGATCCGCTGGGTATGGTAGAGCATCTGATTGTGCACCCATGAATAAAGATCTTGCGGTATTTCCTTCAGATGTCTGAGATCCCTAACTCTCAGTTTGTTTTTGTGCTCCGACACGTGCCATCCAAGGAGCCACAACACGTTTCTCTTGAAAGGTCGAAGATACGAATGGACCTCTGGCCTGGTTTCTTGAGCCTTCAAGACGGCCTCTGAAAAGGCGGCTGGATCGCAGTTTCCCTTTAGGATAAAGGCGCAATAGCATGTCTGGGAGAATCCTTTTTGCTCCCACATAAGGATGCTCTCTGATGGAATGCTCAGAGGGATTATTCTTCTAGTCCACATTGATCTGGAATCTTAAGTGACTGTTATTGAGTGTGTGAACCGTGTTACTGGCTGGAATCTACTTAATGGAACTGACAGAAAACTGACAGACAGAATTAAATCGATGAGCAGCGGGAGGGGTTGTGATTAGAATGATCTAAAAGCGGGGTTTTCTTCTTTTTACTATCCTTTGCCTTAAATCTTCCAATTCCTTGGATGGCGCAAGGTTCAATTCTTCCTTCAAAGTTTGTTCACACCTCTTGTATACCTTTAAGGCCTCGGTCTCCATCCCTTGAAGCATATATATCTTCATAAGATAGACATAGGCTTCCTCGTCCCATGGATCGATACCAATTAGTTTATTGCAAATCCTCACACACTCATCCCAAGACTGCATCTCAAAGCATATACTCAACATGGCCTTGAGAGAATCCCGAAGCATTATGCTGAATTTTTCCCTAAAAGGTGCGACCCAGTCCTCATAAAGATCTTCCGGCAAGAGGTCTGCTTTGTAAATTTTCTCAGCCTCTCTCAGGCACTCAAGTGCATGGACCTCTCTACCTTCCCGATTCAAGGAAAGACCTTTGTCTACAAGCTGCTCGAAGACCTCTATATCTATGCAAGAGCCTTGTGGCAGCTCCAGCCAGTAGACCCCTCTTTCAACTTTTAGGTAGCTCGACTTTGCTCTTGAGGGGAGCCCGGGCTCCAGTGCGTTCCTCAGTGCAGTGACTGCGCTCCACAAACTTGCTTGAGCCTTTTCAGGGTCAGTGGCTGGCCAAAAGGTTTCCATAAGTACATCAGCAGCAACCGGGCCGTGTTTATTAAGGGCGAGAAATTTGAGGATATCCTTTGCCTTCTGGCGGCCCCATTCTTGGATCTTCTCATCTCCTCTTCTAACTTCAAACCCACCCAGGAGCTTTATGGCCAATGGCTTTGGAGGAAGGTTTTCAAGTTGGCGCAAGGCATTTTCCAAGAGGCGTCTTGCTTTGGGCTCTCTAACACTGGTTTTGGCCTTGGCTAAAAGAGCGCGGCCTTGGTCAAACCCCATGGATGCCCAGAGTTCTGCCACCTGCGCCTTGGTTTGGGAGGGCAACTCGTCAAAAAAGCAAGCCAGTTCTCTGCATCCTTGAACACCCCACGACGGCCAAAGTCCAAGCCAGTAGTCCGGGGCGAGGGCTTTTTTCAAACAATACCGGCCAAGGGCCAGAGTGTCGAGCCAGGGATCGGCAGTGAGCAGGAAATTCAGTTTATGCTTCTTGCATATTTCGATCGCCCTCAATAGCTCATCGTCAGAAATTGAGCAGTTAAGACCTTCTAGCTCCAACGTTTTCAGGTAAAAGATGCATCTGGCCTGCCTATGAAGGATTTGGAGAGTGATCGCATCCTGGAGGACTTCAGAGACGAGAGAGAGACAGAAGGAAGGTGGAAGGAGCTTCTCCCTTAATGAAAAGGCAGAAAACGCCGCCAGGGCCTTCACATAAGTGATTTCCTCGGCTGCGGCAAGGTTATATGCAGAGGTGAGCTTTTCCTTGAGCTCGCTTCGGGATGGGCTGAGCCATGCCTCTGTTAAAGTAATGATGACCTGTGTCCACGAAGATCTGTCAAAGTGGGTGTTTAGCTTGGCAATTTCAAGCCATCTGGCCGATTCCTCACCCCTGCCCAAGTGAACCAGGGTAAAGGCGAGCAATGCGGCGGCCCTCGCGTGGACCCCCCTGTTCACTTCGGAGCTTTTCTTGGCAGCCTGGCTAAGCCAGCTCTGGGCCTGCTCGAACTGAAACAACTCGCGCTTCAGTGCACCCTTAAAAAACAGGACCCATGGCAACCTGTGCCTGGGGTCTTCCAATTTGAATGCCTGGATTGCTTGCTCCAGAAGCCTGTCCGCTTCCTCAAACTGGCTCCGGTCAATGTGATAAAAGATGGCCTTTGGGGCAAGGAGGTATGAGCGGTCATGAGGCTTTAGAGGCAGCAATTTATTGGTGGCCACAGCACTGACCTTAGCCCAGTATTGCTCTTCCTTTCCCCTTAGATTCAACTGGTTATATGCAATTGCCAGATAGGCCTGTGCCTCGATTTTTTCTCTGGCAAAACGCAAGGATGCCTTTTCCACGAGCCTGCAGACATGGACAACCTCGCTATTTCTGCCCTGATAGAGATAGGCCTCGGCCAATCTTAAACCAATCCTCAAGCGGAGGGCCTTTGGTATGCGCGGCAGGTCATAGAGCATTTTCAGGATTTGTTCAGCAGTCTCGAGATCCCCAGCAAACATGCTGGCCTCACCTAAGCTTAAAGCAAGGTCAGGCTCAGCTTTTAATTGATCTTCAGAAAACGCCCTGCCCAAACGGGCGATGGCCTCGTAATCACCTAGACTAACCATGTCTGCGTAGTGGTCTTTAAACACATTCCATGCCCATGCTTCATCTCCGATGGCTAGAATGTGTTTTATGGCCCTTTCCACATGAAGGCGTTCAAGAAAGTACCGGGCGGCCCGGAAATGGATCTCCTGTAATTCAACAGCATCAAAAACTGCCTCAGATTGGAGCCTCAGAAATTCGGAAAAGGCTGAATAATACCCCCACTGTCCCTGCTCGCCTTTTTCCAGATAAGGAGTTAAGGAGAGAAATTCTTCCCACTTGAATTTGGTTATACCTTGGGAAATGCTCTGTAAAATGCCCTTGTCAAAGGGCTCCAATAGAGAAGAAAGTGCCAGAGCCCTTTTTGAAGCATCCGGGAGGTTGCTCCAATATTCCTGTTCAAGATATTCGAAAAGGAGTTCAAATCTGTCAGAGGATGTATTGATAATTGGCGCCCGCTGGCGGAATTCGAGTGCCAGGAGAGCCAACAATGCGGGCCATCCTTTTGTGAATTCATGGGCCCAGCGTACCTCTTCATCAGAAAACTCTCTACTGCAAGCCTTGGCCAGATAGGCTTTTGTCTCTTCTATGTCAAAATGAAGATCGCTGCCTAGAACTTGTTTTAGCCTTCTGGATGCAAGCAACCTGGCCGGCCTCAATAAAGGAGAAGGCGTTCGGGAAACCACAATAACCGATATTATGTCACTTAACCTATGGAGCAGGATATCAAGAATCTTTTCCCTTGGATCTCCATGGGCCACCATCTCCCAGTTATCGAAGACCAAAACGCCGGTATTGGTGCTCTGGATCATTACCCGATCCAGCAGGGCTTCAAAATGGCCGAATGCCGCTGCCGCCACATCACCATGTGGAGGCACCTTGACAGGGGATGCTTCAACCTGTGGCCATATCTTGATGAATTGACTGGACAGGAAATTTACAAAGGTGGTGAGGCTGGAGCTCAGGTTCCTCAGGGAGACCCAACCATGGGGAAGTTCAAGTTCAGAGACCAACTGGCGGGTAAACCATGTCTTCCCGGTTCCAGCCTCTCCAATGACGGTCAAGAGAGTCCCCGGGTGAAATGATTTTGAGATGGATTCCAGTAACCTTGATCTACGGATAATCGGGTCAACGGAATTTTGTGCGCCAAAACTAAGGTGTTGCCTTATTGAATTCATGCAGCAAAATCAAGCTTATACTGGGCCACAACCGAGTGCCCATCCCTCAGACGGCAGCCCTCTTAGGGCTATGTAAAGAGCACTTTAAGCTGGGGTGATGTGTTAAAGATCCAAATCAATTATGTCAGCCTCAGGATCATGCTCTATTTCAATTATCTGGAATCCATTGCCTTGACTCTGGAAGGTGGCAATCCAATCCTTGTACTTTTCGCCGGCAAAGGAACAATCTATGTTTCCAAGGCGGGCACCAAGGTTTTGGAGTTTAGGAATTACCTTTTCCTGAAAGGCTCCATAGATTTGTGCCAGATCCTCTTCATCCAAGGCCTTGGATGTGGCCTTGCCCACAATGCCGACTCTTTTTACCATTAGTCTAGTCAATTGCTCTTTACTTGGTGGGGCCAGGGATGTCGAGTGTGAAGCACTTG
>JAMOVZ010000273.1 GCA_027061865.1 Desulfobacterales bacterium | reverse complement strand
CTTGGAAAGGTAACCTTTTGAAAGTAGAAGGAACCAATACCAATTGTGAAAAGGACCCAAATAATAGGCCATAGAAAGGTGTCCACTCCCAGATTTCCAGTGACAAGGCTCAACAAAAATGGGTCAGACGGATATCCAATCATGAGGTTCATTACTAGATCCCCCATGAGAAACGCAAACACCGAGGCTATCCCCACGGATTTAACAAACCGCTTGAGCCTCATAATAAACATCTCCTTAAACCTGCCCATTGCCCGGATGACCAGGCCAAGCTCACGCACAGCCCTGTCCACTTCTTGAAGCATGTGAAAGAGCCGCATTCTAGGGGCATCCATTAGGGCCTTTTTGAGCTCTTCCCTTTCCTTCTCCCACACCTTAAACTCTGGGGGTACTTCTTTTCCTGGAATCTTTGCATAGGTTAGATAGATTCGGGGAATATCCTTTCTTCCTGTCATCTGAGACAGGTTCCAGCAAAGGGTTCCATAGGCCCGAACTAGGTCTTCAAGGTTCTCACACTCATCTATTCTGTTAAGCACAAAAAGCACCCTGTCTTCCCCTGCTGAGGCAGGCAAGGTCATTCTTAGGACCTTGTAGGTCTCCTTGATGGTACCTGCCTTATGTGGGTCAAACATAAGAACTATCAAGTCGGAAAGTCTGGCCAACTCCCCAATCACCCCAAGAAAATCATAGCCCCTATCCTGCTCTGTGACAGAATCAAGCATCCCGGGAGTATCAATAATGGCAATATCCTTTAGTTTGTCTGAGTCGATACGCTTCATTACCAGGTGCGCCAGGAGCTTTTCACCAAACTTTCTAAGACCGCTAAAGGGAAACCTTTCATCTGCGACTACAATGCTTCCTGTCAGTTCGCCAGGGCTTTCTCCTTCCTCTGGCGCTGTCAGGATAGTAAAGCTGTCATCGGTTGGGGCCTGGCCTGTTCTTTGAACATCCATACCCAGGAATTCATTAATAAAAGTGGACTTACCTGAGGAATAGTTACCGATTATGAGCACCAGGGGCTTCCACTTGATGGGTGTCATGAGATCATCAATGCTAAAGCCATAGCACTTAAAAACTCCTGACAACCTTTTGGGTATAATCTCCTCTATTTTCTTCTTTAACTCTTTGGCTTTTATATTGACAGATTGTTGCATCGTAGGCTCCTAAGGATTTGTTAATTGATTTTGCGAGTTGTAGCCGTGGCACTGACTCTTTAAAAAAGAGCAGACAGTCTTAGCCACTAATCAAAACAGCCGATAAGAATCTGAAAAGCGGGTGGTTTCCTAATAAGGCCTTTTATCATGAAAAAGATTGCTGGTGCAATGCACAATTTCAGGGGCCCCTTTAGAGAAGTGGAAGAGATAGGTTAATTCGAGGCTTTTATAAGGCTTTTATTGTGAAAAGGCCTTAATTCAGGGCACACAGCCATTTTCATCCTGCGCAAGCTCGCCGCTAAGACCCTTTTCAATGGCCGAGGTAGCAAGCCTGTCTACGATCTCGTTCTCCTCATGGCCGCTATGCCCCTTGACCCATCGCCACTCTACCTGATGCCTTGAGGCAAGCTCATCGAGGCGCCTCCATAGATCCTCATTCTTGACTGGTTTGCCCTTTGCGTTTTTCCACCCTTTTCTTTTCCAGTTATATATCCAACTAGTGATGCCATCCTTCAGATAGGAAGAATCTGTTGTGAGAACCACCTTGCACGGCCTGGTAAGGGCTTCAAGTGCCCTTATGGCTGCCAGAAGCTCCATGCGGTTGTTTGTCGTCCTTGAACAAAAACCCTGCATCTGCTTTTCATGCCTGCCGTAGCGCAAGAGCGCTCCCCATCCACCAGGGCCTGGGTTTCCAGAGCAGGCTCCGTCGGTGAAAATTTTAACCGAAATCGTTTTTTCAGACCCAGCTTCAGACATGTACAACTCCCTTATCTCTTAAGGTTGAATCCGAACCCTTATCATTCCCCCATCCTTTGCCTGTACCTATGCTGAAGGGAAGAAATATTTTTATTTTTATGAATTCTCCTGTTCCCACCACTTCCAGCTCTCCTCCATGATCCCTGAGTATCTGCCTAACAGTTGAAAGCCCAAGCCTTCTTCCAACCACAGAAGTATGAACCTTTCTGGCTCCCTGGAGAATCCTTTTTCGGGAAGGAGTAGCCCCCGCCGGGGCAAGGATGACTACTGCCCCAAACTTTTCTCTTCGAAGTAGAATGAAAATTCGCCTGGAATCCTTGATTCTTCCTAAAAGAAGTTTCAAACACTGGG
>JAMOVZ010000272.1 GCA_027061865.1 Desulfobacterales bacterium | reverse complement strand
GGACCTGGTTGGTGGAGTGGAAGGCCAAGGGCTGAAGCAGGCAAACAAGGTCTTTGGCTACACAAGGCTCATGGTTGCAACCTTTGGCCTGGGGGGAGGGATGGCTTCCCTTGAAAGGGCGGTAAATTATTCCAAAGAGAGGATTCAATTTGGCTCTCCGTTGGCCCAAAAGCAGGGCTACACCCACAAGTTGCTTGTGCCCCACGCCGTTCAACTCGAGGCCGCCCGGGCATATATTGAATATGTTGCAGAGAGACTGGATTCGGGCGAGGAAGGCCTGGAGGTTGAGGGCTCCATAGCCAAGTACTTTGCAACAGAGGCGGGCGATGCCATGGCAAACGACGGGATCCAGGCCTTTGGAGGCTATGGTTACATGAGGGAATACGAGGTAGAGAAGATCAAGCGGGATGTGAAGATCCTCACCATTTATGAAGGCACCAGCGAGATACAGCGTAACATCATTTCCACCTTCAGGCTCCGGGAGACGGTAAAGTCAAAGGGCAGGTATTATGGGGCCATGGCAGAGGCCCTTGACGGCCTTGCCCCGGAAACCGGCGCGTGGGGGCTCGCCCAAGCAATCAGGCTCACAAACAAGGCAATAGTGGAGGCCAGAAAACACAAACTCACCAGGCAGCAGCACGCCATGTTCCTGCTTGCCGACATGATGACTTGGTCCGAAGTGGCGGACTGCCTCTGCAAAAAAGCTGCCGTATATGAGGGAGGCCAGGGGAGATCTCCCGAGTTCATGAAGGCAGCAGCCCGCTCTTTTATGAGGGAGGCGGCCGAAAAGGTATATACCAATGCCCTTAGGTTGGCCTGGGGATTTGGCGCTGACCTTTCCGAGCTTAGAAAGGAAATTGGCGCCCTTGAGCTTGCCAAAATCATGGAAGGTCATGTGGAAGACATGGACCTCCTGGCAGCCGAGTTGGTTTCATGAGGGCTCAGCTACCACTATGACGCGGAAGAGGTGGGCAAGGAAAAGGGGCAACTTTTACGAAAAATTGTATGACAAGCCGCGGATTGATCCGTCCCTCAGGCCAGTTTTTCGCAAGATCGGAGTCCCTGAACCAGAGCCTTTCAAGCCAGATCCCTTCCAATTGGAGGCCCTCGAGGCCCTGAAAGAAGCAGATGTCCTGGTAAGCGCTCCTACTGGCAGCGGAAAGACCTGGATAGCCATCCAGGCTATACACGATTGCCTGGCCAAGGGGCTCCGGGTCTGGTATGCCTCCCCCCTCAAGGCCCTGTCCAATTCCATTTATCAGGAGTTCTCAGGAGAATTCGGCTCCCATCTCTGCGGCATCATTACTGGTGACAGGAAAGAGAATTCTGAGGCCCCCGTTATTGTAGGAACCACAGAGATCCTCAGGAACCAGCTATACGATGCCATGCACGAGGGAACCAATATTAAGGCTGACCTTGTGGTCATGGACGAGGCCCACTACCTCAGTGATCCTGACAGGGGCGTGGTATGGGAAGAGGTGCTCATTTATTTGCCTTCCAGGGTAAAGCTCCTTTTGCTTTCAGCCACCATATCCAACCCTGAAGAGATTGCGGACTGGCTTCAGGAGATAAGGGGGCAGGAGACAAGGGTGGTAAGGACCTATGATCGGCCCGTGCCCTTGGAAATGCTTTTTTTGTTCCCTGACGGGCTAGTGGTCCCCCTTGCGGGAAAAAGGGGATTAAATCCAAAGGTGAAGAAATTCCTGTCATCACAGCCAAAGCGGTGGTCCCGCCGCAGGGAGAGGATTGACTTTGGGGCGATAATCAGGGTGATGCGGAAGCTGGACCTGCTTCCGGCCATATTTTTTCTCAAGTCCAGGGTGGAATGCGACAGGGCACTTCGCACCTGTCCCCCTGTGGATGCCCCTCAAGGCCTTAAAGAGGCGCTTGCCCGAGAGGTAGAAGATTTCCTGAGGCAATACCCACACCTGAGGGGTCACCGCCAAATGCAGTTTCTCTTGGACTCTTTAGTGGCATCCCATCACGGAGGGCAGCTTCCATATTGGAAAGTGCTCATTGAAAAGATGATGAACAAAGGGTACTTGGAGGCAATATTTTCCACCTCCACTGTGGCTGCAGGCGTCAATTTCCCTGCAAGAACCGTAGTGCTGGTGCAGAGCGACCGGTATAACGGCAGGGAATTTGTGGAGCTTACTGCAACCGAGCTCCATCAGATGACAGGGAGGGCCGGCAGAAGAGGGAAGGACCACATTGGATTTGTACTCATAATCCCAGGGCTTCACCAGGATCCCCAGCTTATTTGCGAACTTAAGGACTCTCCGCCTGAACCCCTCAAAAGCCAGATCCACATCAATTTTTCAATGACCTTGAACCTGCTTCTCTCTCACTCACCAGAAGAGATAAAGGGGTTACTGGACCGGTCTTTCGCAGCCTATCAGCAAAAACGGACCGGTTCTTATTTGAAAAAACGGTGGGAGCAATTGCTGGCCTCCCTCAAAGACATCCTGCCCGAGGCAAGGTGTGACACCACAGACCCCTATGAGGTGCTTCAATACGTGCAAACCCGGTCTGATATACGGAAGGAGATCAGGAGCCTCAAGCAGAAGCTGCGGCAAGAGAGGCTGCTCGTGGCCATGAGGCCATATTTAAAGCCGGGGAGGTTGTTTTACCACCGAAACCGCGACCTATGGGTCATCTTGGCAGTAGAGGAGCGGGAGGGAGAATTAATTTGTGCAGCGGTGAATGTCAAAAAGGCCAGGGCCAGCAAGCAAAGCATAAAGGCTAGGCCTGTGCGCCTTGCCCAAATCAAGACGCTGATAGACTATAGGCTGGAAATAACCGAGGAATCTTCGTCCCAAGAGATTATCAGCATGCTCAAGAGCCTGGACAAGGAAAGATTAACCCCTTTGAAAATAGGGCTTGAGCCAGAGGGAGAGGAGGACCTGGAACTCCGTGAAATGCGGCGTAGGCTCGAGCAGCTTCCTTGTGAGCGGTGCCCGCACAAAAAGACTTGTCACAGGCGGAAGAAAGGGCCGCTCAAACGGCTCCTTCGGGAGTTCTCTTCACTTGCCCTCCAGATAGAGGCCTTGGAGGGGGGATTGTGGTTGAGTTTCAGGCGGCATCTTCGTTTCTTGAAGGAGACAGGCTTTGTGGACGAAAGCGATAAACTGACCCCTGACGGCATCTGGGCATCTAAGCTGAGGCTGGACCAGCCCCTCCTTATTGCAGAGGCCATTAGAAAAGGGGCATTTGAAAACATTACTCCTGAGTTGCTTGCTGGTGGTATTGCCCCCTTTGTGTGGGATCGAGTGCAGGACACAGAGCTAAAGGTGAGGCCGGGGCTTCAATTGGAGGAATTGGAAGCCCTGTTTGAAAGGATGGTCCAATCCATCGAATCCTTGAGAGCCCTCAAGACAAGGAGGGGCTTTGAAACTCCCCCCATTATGTTCTGGCCGTGTGTGGCACTGTTCCTGTGGGCAAGAAAGGTGCCATGGGAAGAGGTGTTGTCTATCGTGCCAATTGATGAAGGGGATATGGCATCTCTCATCATGCGGAGTGCCGACCACCTCCGCCAGATCGCAAATCTGGCAGAAACTCATCCTGCTTTAGCCAGGTCGGCCACGGCCGCTGTAGAGCTTATCCTGAAAGAACCCGTCTATATAGATTAGCCCTAAGACATGAAATCCCCCCTTCCCCTTTAAAAAAGGGAAGGGGGGATTGTTCATAGTGCTCTGATCTTATTCTTTGAGAAACCTTTCTATCTTGGCCTGCTTTTTAAGCGTATTGAGATGGGCCACCACCTCCTGGCGGACCTTCTGGTCTTTTAAAAACTCCACCAACCTGTCTTTGATTTTTTCAAAAGGGATCTTTCCTGCCTTTTTCTTTCCAGTCACTTTGATTATGTGGTAGCCGAACTGGGTTTCCACGATGTCACTAATGTTACCGGTCTTAAGGCCAAAGGCCGCATCTTCAAATGACTTTACCATCCTGCCCCTTGGGAAGAAGCCGAGGTCCCCGCCCCGTTTTGCACTGGGGCCTTCTGAGTATTCCTTAGCAAGCTTTGCGAAATCCTCACCCTTTTTGGCCCGTTCCTGGATTTTTTTGATTTTCTTGAGGGCCTTCTCTTTCTGGGCCTTGTCCGCCCCTGAGGGGACCTTTACCAGGATGTGACTTGCTCTGACCTGTTCGGGTTCGGCAAACTGCTCTGGGTGTTCGTCATAAAATTTCTTTGCATCCTCCTCAGTGACTTTCACCCTAGAACCGAATTCTTTTTTTACATATTTATCTATGGCCAAAGCCCGCTCCAGTTGGAGCCTCAGCGTCTCCTCGGTCATTCCGGCGCGTGCAAGGGCTGCCTTGAATTGCTCTTCAGTAGGGAAGCGCGCCCTCACCTCTTTCATTTTTGCTTCCACTTCTTCCTTGCTGACCTTTATACCTTTTTTCATGCTCTCCTGATACAGCAGCTCCCGGTTAATAAGGTTTTCTAAAACCCTTGCTTTCAAGGCCATAAGTTGGGCCTTATTGAGCACTTGCCCAGAGCTTGAAAACCGCATTTTTATGTTTTCTAATTCCCGATTAAATTCTTCTGCGCTAATGGGCTTGCCATTTACCGTGGCAACCCTGTCTTTCATTGCCTTATCGCCACCAAGACCGACTGAACAAAAACTCAACACAAAGAGCGCTGCAAGGGCCATGATCCATAGTGGCTTTTTAGAACCATGTCTCATTTTTTCCTCCCTGTTATGGATTTTCTAAAACTCTTTGACCATGCTACTTCATCTGGAAGGATATAGGAAGCTTTTCTTTGAAAAGTTTGCCCCCTCCCACCCGTTCTGCATTGATACGGATAGGAGGGGGCGGGCCACAGCCAATCTCTAAGGGGGGAGGAGATAGGCTAGTGTGGCCTAAAGACCAAGAGCCAGATATGTGCGATCAGCACGGAAATTATCATATAAGGAAATGCGGTCTTCATGAAGCCGCCAAAACTTATCCGGTACCCCCGTGATTCTGCAATACCTATGGTCACCACATTTGCGGAGGCCCCTATTATGGTTCCGTTGCCACCAAAGCAAGCCCCTAGAGCAAGCGCCCACCACAGGGTGTTTTCCGCTCCAGGGATGACAGTGCTTAGATAGGCCACGATAGGGAGCATGGTGGCGGTGAATGGAATGTTGTCCACAAAGGCAGACATTATGGCGGCAACCCAGATAATCAGGGTGCAGGAGATAAAAAAGCTTCCCTTTGAAAGGTGCAGTATCCAATCAGCAATCAGGGAGAGAAGGCCCGCTGATTCCACGGCCCCCACCAAGATAAAGAGGAATATGAAAAACATGAGGGTGGGCCACTCTATGTCTTTTTCTATGAGGTGCATGAGGTTTATCTTCCCTGTGACTATGGCGATGGTCACCAGCACAGAGGCACCCATTAGGGCAGCCACGCTCACCTCCATGTGCCAGTAGCCATGGCTTAGAAAAAGAAATATGGCAAAGGCCAGGACCCCCAAGCCGTAACTCAAGAGGGTGGGGTCGGTAATCCTGTACTCCTCTTTCAGCTTCTCAATATATTGCTCCACATTTTCCACCTTTGCGGCAGCATAGGCCTTCCCCCACACCAACTTGGTCATCACTACCAAGACGACAAGGGAGAGGCCGCACACAGCGGCAAGGGCGATCACAAAGTCCATGAAGGTCAGGCCGGCGTATGAACCGATCATGATGTTTGGAGGGTCTCCAATCAGGGTGGCGGTCCCCCCCACATTTGATGCGAGCACCAATGGGATCAGAACCGTGAGGGGATTGAGGGAGAGTGAGACACAGATTTCGATGGCAACACCGGTCAAAAGCAGCATAGTGGTCACATTGTCAAGGAAAGCGGAACAAACAGCAGTGAAGATTACGAGGTAAACGGTGAGGAGAAACACCCTCCCCTTGGCAAGTTTGTATGCAAAATAGGCACACCACTGGAAAACCCCAGTATTTTTTAACACCCCTACAATAATCATCATTCCCATGAGGAGAAAGATTACATTCATATCTATGGAGGCCATGGCCCTCTCAAAGGAAAAGATGTGATATTCGGGGTTGATTGTCCCAATGGTATAGGAAATAAGAAGCATTAAGGAAGCGCCGATCATTGCTGCGATGGTGCGGTGGAGCAATTCAAAGGCGATGAGCACATAGGCCAGCACAAAGATTACCGTGGAGATCCAAAAGGCAGGCCCAAGAACTCTTTTAAGCACGATGTCTGTGCTTAGGAAATAATGATTCCCTTTTCTGGCAAGCTCATCGGCCGTTACAGCAAGAGTCTTGGACTGAAAGCAGGTTTTATGAACATGAATTTCAATGGTGGCGCTCTCCACTTCCCCCTTTGGCAGTTGAAACCTTGAAATAAACTTTCCGTTGTGGGCAGTGAACAGGTGGTCCACCTCCTTGCCATCAACCTTTATTATGATCTCGGCTTCATCTATGGGTTCATTGTGATTATCCAAGATGATCCCTGAAATGTTGATAGTATCCCCTCCAGGAATAACTGGTTTAGGAGGCCCGCTTTTGGGTCCATGGCCTCCCAGAACAAGACCCGGTAGCATCATTAGCCCAATAACCGCCAAACAGAAGAAGAATCTCTTGCCCAATTTCTACACCTCTCCTTTTCCTAGAAGTAGATTTACTCGGGGGGAAACTCTACAAAAGGCAGAGGGCCTTGTCAATGAAAGATTGAGAAAATTTTCTCAAATTCCATAGGCAACTCTCAAATGCCTCTATTCATTGACAGCAAAAGAACCCCTATGCTAATCCTCTCCTCGCAATGGATTGCATCACTTTTTCAATCAAATCCATTTGGGTCCAGAATCTGGTGATGATTTCTTCAGCCTCCTTGTTGGGATGCCTCCTTTTTTGGGCACTCCTTGGCAGGAGGTGGAAGCACTTTGCGGCCGCCCTTTTTTGGGTGGGCGTGATGCTATGGTTTTTTAACAGCCCGTATTTCGGGTTCAGCCGGGTCACTGTATGTCCTACTGGGATAAAATTGGACTATGGGCTCTTCTCGTTCCGGAATACCACCTTGTCCCTTGATACGCCGTGGGAGATTGAGTCCCACTTCAACGGGATAAGGAAACTGAAAAAGATATATTACATCAGAATTGGAACGAGAGAGAGTATGCGGGTGACAGAGAAGGAGTCCAAGATATTGAGAGACTTGGGACGGGCCATAGAGGAAATGAGGAAATCCAGGCTCCTTGGAGGGGCTTTCAACCGGTATCTTTTTTGGGGAAAGGAGGCATGAGCGGTTAAAAATGGACTTTCAATTATCAAAGGAGCAAAAGGACATCCAGAGGGCGGCAAGGGAGTTTGCCCTTGGCGAGTTTCGCGATATCGCGCGCGAATGCGATCTGCAGGAGAAGTTTCCTAGGTCCTTGGTGGAAAAGGCCGCTGAGTTGGGCTTCCTCGGAGTGTTTATTGACGAGGAATATGGGGGGGCAGGCCTTGGCTTTTTAGACCACGCCTTGATATTGGAGGAGTTCTGGCGGGTGGACCCCGGGCTTGCGCAAGAGATGTCCTCAGTGACATTTGGCTCAGAAGAGCTGCTCTTGTTTGGAACCGAGGCTCAAAAGAAAAAATACCTGCCGCTTCT
>JAMOVZ010000271.1 GCA_027061865.1 Desulfobacterales bacterium | reverse complement strand
ACTTTGTTCCAAGTCCATTGATATTTTGCAGATACTTCCAAGGGATTTATCCACACGCATCAAACCCGAATTCATTCAATCCATGGTGGAGGTGAACACAAGGGTATGCAACAACATCAAGGAGGCTGCCCAAGACCTGAGCGACTCCATAAGATTTCTTGAAAAAACCGCCGAAGATCAAGGCTGCTGCCTTTTTGCATCGAGCCTTCACCCATTCTCCTCGTACCTCGACCAGGAACTCTATCCAGACCCAAGATACAAAAATATCCTCGAAGAGTTGCAAATCGTTGGCAAACAGCTGATTACCCAGGGGCTTCACTGCCACATTGGGCTGAATTCTGGGGACACAGTTATAAAGGTCTTCGACAAACTCAGGGCCTTTCTTCCCATGCTCCTAGCCCTGAGCGCGTCAAGCCCTTATCTGGAAGGCAGGGATACAGGCTTTGCCTCCTTTCGCTCAAAACTCTTTGACGCACTTCCCCGGTCTGGCATGCCAGAGGTGCTGGAGTCGTGGGACAATTACTGCCAACTGGTACAGCTTTTAAAGAAGTGCCACATCATAAATCAGCCCAGGGACATCTGGTGGGACGTGCGGCCAAGTCCTGAACTTGGAACCATTGAGGTGAGGATCTGCGACATTCCAGCCCGTTTTGAACAAATAATAGCACTCTGCGCCCTTATTCAGGCCCTCGTTGCAGCCATTGCAACAGACAGCATATCTGAATTCCCAATGCATATCGAGGTGGTCTTGAACAACAAGTGGCAGGCCGCCCGTCATGGCCTAGAAGGCCTCTTTGTGGACCAACAGCGCTTTGAGAAAAAGACAATGAAGAACATGCTCACCCGCACCATCAAGGCCCTTGAGCCTGTCTTCCATGAGCTTGGGTCTTCAGACTATCTGCCCATTTTGGAAAAAATGATCCACGAAGGCCCAACCAGTACCATCTTCCGCAAACATCTGAAAGAGACAGGCTCATTAAAAAAGGTAATCAAAAGATTACAGCACGAATTCTGGAATACCACACCTTGAAGTGATACCCTAAAAATCAGGAGGTAAAAATGGAGTAAAATTCATTTGCCTCCATATTGGCCTTTTCCAATATCTTTTCAGAGGCCGAAGGGCTGATATCAAGGGTCTCCTCCAACACTGTCAGCATGGCTTCGTCACAGACGCCTTCAGCAAGATCCTGCCTGTATCGTATTTGGGACACGGCTGTTACCGCCTTTGGAACAGAAGTTCTTGAATCATTATTATTGTGATGGTGAAGTATTGCCTCTAGAAGATCCGTGGGGAACTGCCACTTTTCTGCCATGAGCGCCCCGACTCCCTGATGATCAAGGCCGAAGGTCTGTCTTTCAAGCTCTTCAAGACTGGAACCCGTATCCTCATTCCACATCTCAAGTGTCATGCAATATTTCTTCTCTTTTATATGCAAAAGTACCGGCACTGCCATATCCTGAAGCAGCCCCGCAGTAAAACACTCAGCCTGGCTGGTTGGATGCAGTATGCCAGCTATGGCCTTTGCCAGACAGGCCCTTTTGGCACTAATCTTCCAGAAGTCCTGTTGATTGAGACAGTAAAGCTCTATTTTGGGAACGGCGTTTTTGACAGCTATGGGCAAAATGATGGATTCTAGCCTGTTTTTGCCCATTAGACTTATTGCATGCTGAATATTTCCTATCTTGCGAGACAACCCAAATGCCGCAGAATTAACCGTCTTCAGAACCGTGACATGCATTCCCGGGTCTGCCTCAATAAGCCTTGAGATATCTTTAAGGGGTGCATCTGGGTCCCTCAACATTTCCAGGACCTTCATGACCGAATTTGGAAAGGAAGGCAGTTCATAATCCTCAAGAAGCTCCCGTAGTTTTTGGTCTGGATCGTCCTTTTTCTTCTTAAATATCTTCTTTAAGAAACCCAACTTATTCTCCTCTCCTAGCCATCTTGTTGCTGAAAATGGAAAGTAGCCCCCCTAGCATCATGTAACCCGTTATCACCTCGAACATGACAATAGACTGACCAACAGCATTTTTGGGGACTACATCACCAAAACCTAGAGTCGTTAGGGTCACTACACTGAGATACAGATCTGAAATGGGTGTTGGATGCGGACCATAATCCACTCCAACCATAGAATAGAGCCACGCAAAGAATAATATTTGGATTACTATCCAGAAACACCATCTTGTCATGCTCCGTCCACAGTCACTGCTAATGAGCCACAGGTAGTAGAGGAACCTTGCAAACCTTCCAGACTCCTTAAATTCCTTTATGTAGTTCTGG
>JAMOVZ010000270.1 GCA_027061865.1 Desulfobacterales bacterium | reverse complement strand
CAGAGGCTCCAGGCATTATAATGTCGGTGACTATAATATCAAAGACTGCGTCCCGGCATTTTGAAATGGCCTCCTTGCCATTGTGTGAAACCTCAACCAGGTAGCCCTCCTGCAGGAACAGATTCTGCAGCACCGAAAGCATCTCTTGATCGTCATCTACAATCAAAAGCCTGTGCTTGCCACCATCCCCCGATCGTAGCTCCACATGATGGGCTTCCGAAAAGGTAACCACAGACTTCATTACGCAGCCGTGTCAAAAAGGATGCCCACCATCTCTTCCATCTTTGCAGCCAGATTGAGCAGTTCTTCAGGAGGGATCTCCCGTATGACCTTGCCATCTTCAGCAGAAATCACTTGAACCATTAATCGCCCTGTTTCCCTATGTACTTTTATCCTGAGGTCTCTCTGAATCGACATGATGAAGTTTTCCATGGCTTTGGCCATCTTCTCCAATTTTTTCTGTTCAATGGCCTCAACGTCCTTTCTTTCAGTAGAGAGCTCTTGGGGGGGATTTGGCTGGTTCACTTTAGCAGCTGAAGAAGGCTCATTTGCTTGAGCCTTTTGGCCCGGGTGGGAAATGCCGTTCACCCCTTGGCTTTTTTGAACCGTTGCTACTCCTGAAATTCCCATGACTGCCTCCCTGGATATATCTTTTATGCTTATCCCGCAGCTATGAGGTGTTCCACCTTGTCATGCATGTTAGCGCGGGTTCCGGCTCCTTGATTTGACGCTATCTTTTCCCAAGCTTCCTTGAGTTCGCTAAGGATTTGGATTGCGTGATCAAAGCTTTCCAACCGGCCCTTTATGTCAGCTTCCAATAGTGTTTTGATGATGAAATTATATATGGCCTCTAAGTTTTTTGCGATTTCCCCGCCTCTTTCAAAATCAAGAGCAGCTTTCAGCTCGGTTATTATGTTAAGGGCATTTTGAAGCGCCTTGCCTTTCTGCATATATTCCCTTTGTTCATAAAAGCTCTTTGCATCGCGCAAAGACTTAATGACCTGCTCGTAGCACATCACAATCAGGTCCACTCCTGTCGCTGTTGTCACATTGGTTTTCTTGTACTGGGCTAGTTTAGCAACGTAGTTCATGTCCCCTCCTGCTCATCCTCCTTGATCGTGGTTTAGTCTCTATTATTGTCCCCATCCCATTGCAATTGCATTTATCTGCCCGCTCAGCCATTGGCTTTGGCTCTGTATGGCCGAAAGGGCCTTCTCCATTGCCACAAAGCGGGCAGCCATCATCTGCATTTTCTTGTCCAGCCTGTATTCCATCTCCCCGATCCGCTTTTCAAGCTCTTTGATCCTGTTTTCAATGGACTCCTGCTTGAAGGCCAAATACCCTTCAAACTGATCAGTGATTCCGAACAAAGCCCTGTCATAAAGCTCGGCTACTCCCAAGGTCAGCTTAATGGTGCCCACTTCCCCGGTTGCCGTGCCCGTGTATCTAATGGAAAGGTCTTCGATGTTGGGCTGGCCCTCATCCCCCCTGAGTATCTGGCCAGATCCGGTGGCTGATTCTCCATTTATGGTGCCAGCCACGTCTTGGCCGTTATCCACTGTCTGGTCACCCCCGGTCCAGAGGAGGTCCGCGCTTTCAGAGATGGTAAAGCTATATTCACTCCCATAGGAGTCGTGGGTCAGTACAAGATGGTCGCTTCCGTCATTTGATGCAGTGATGCTTAGGGAGTACCTTCCTTCTTGGCCTCCGTCATTTGTGGCAAGGAGGCTCCCGAAGTCAAGATTCCTGCTTGAGGGCTCCTCAATGGTAATGCTCAATTGGCTGCTTCCTACCTTCTCATCCTTGAGCACAATCCTGCCTGAGCCGTCGATATAGGCGGTGACATCATTTCCAAAGGCCTCTTCTATGGCGGTAAGAAGCCCTTGCACCGTATCAGTGTTTATATCCTCGATCTCATAACTGCCCGTGATGGACTGCCCTGACCTGGTGGTGCCGGAAAAGGTTATTACATCTCCATTCTGAAGGCCGGCCGACTGACCGCTGCTATTATAGACGCTGTCCCAAGTGGTGGAAGAAGTGATGTATGAGCTTTGAGAGGAATCTGCATAAAGGGATTCAGAGCCTACCAAGGTTTGATTGTAGCTCTTTTGTAATTCAGTATTGATGGCATTTATGATGTCAGAGATGGTCATATCAGAAGTGAGGTTTATAGTGGCGCTTTTTCCCCCCTCAGTGATAGTGACAGTCTCATCCGAGCCAAGGGTGGTTGCAACTGCAGTGTCACTTGTGGAGGTACTTTTGGTAGGCACCTGAGTTATATTTAC
>JAMOVZ010000269.1 GCA_027061865.1 Desulfobacterales bacterium | reverse complement strand
GGCCGGGAGAGAAGTCGGAACGGATTTGATATACCCCTTTAAAACTCCTAAGCCGCTCCTTCAGATGCCCAGCGGCGGCCAAGATTTCATGCATGTCGTGGCCCTGGATCCAGATTTCTATTGGGTCTCCTGGAGGCCCCAGTTGCAGCCCTGTAAACCTTATGGACTTCACTCCCGGTATCTGGCCGGTCTCTTGCTCCCACCGGGCCATGAGCTTCTTGGAATGAACACCCCGGCGTTCGCTCGGCAGCAGCACCGCCATCACAGAGCCCACGTTGGGCCCTGCCTGTGGCATGTCTTCCAGGGTCTGGCCTACCAGCATGATCCTCTTTTCCACCATGGGCTCTCCAGTAATGGTAGGGGTCTTTTGCTCCAGTCGCACCAAAGCCCTGTCCACCTGCTCCAGGGCCTTACGGGTGACCTCAGGTGGCGTGCCGCTGGGGAATTCCACATGGGCGGTCAAAATAAACCCGTCTAGGTCTGGAAAGAGCTCGAACTTGACAATGCCTCCGGAGACCAATCCAGTGGTGACCATGAGGACCGCAATTGCCGTGGCCAGTGATATATAACGCCACTGCAGGGCCTTTCTCAGGAAGGGTGTGTAAATATGGGCCACGAACCACTCCATTGCCATGCTGGTAGCCAGATGGATGCGCTCAAGACGCCTTACAACGGGATTGAGGGCCTCAGGGGAGCTGCTGGGATCTGGCAGGTGGCTCAGGTGCGCGGGAAGAATCAGCAGGCACTCCACGAGGGAGACCGATAGGCTTGCTATGACCACTACTGGAAGTATGGCGATGAATTTTCCCATGATACCGCCCACGTAGAACAAGGGCACAAAGGCTGCTATGGTGGTAAGGACGGCCGCTATGACGGGCACGCCCACCTCAGAGACTCCATCCACGGCCGCCTGAAGCGGGGGTTTGCCTTGCTTCCGGTGCACATAGATGGCCTCTCCGACCACAATGGCATCATCAACGATGATGCCCAGGACCAGGATCAGGCCGAACAAGGAGACCATGTTCACCGTGCCCCCAGCGACCCAAAGAATGGCCATAGCCCCTGCCAAAGAAATGGGTATCCCCATGCCCGCCCAAAAGGAAAGCCTTGCGTTCAAGACCACGTACAGGATCAGGAAGACGATTATCATTCCTATGATGCCGTTCTTTACCAAGAGGTTTATGCGGGCCCTAAGCATGCCGGTGCTGTCGTAGACCACGTCCAGGTTAGCCCCCTGGGGCAGGATCTCTTTGGTCTTCTCAAGATAGCGATAGGTGGCCTGCGCGATCTTGAGGGCGTCCTCCTCTTTTGTCTTGAGGATATTTATGAGGGCGGCTGGATTTCCGTCCACAAACGCGGTGAGGGGATCTTCTGTGAAGTCGTCCCGGATGGTTGCCACCTGGTCCAGGGTGACCAGGCTCCCATCCTCCGATGCCAGAACCACTATGGCTGAGATTTCCTGGCCCGTGTACTTGCGGCCAATGGTGCGGAGCCTGATCTCCTCGCCCTTTGTGCGGATGGTCCCCCCTCCCATGTTGAGGTTGGAGCGGGCGACCGCGGCTGCCACCTTGTCGAATGTCAGCCCGTAGAGTTGAAGCTTCTCTTCCGAGACTTCCACAAATATCTCATAGTCCCGGGTTCCAAAGACCCTCACCTGGGAGATCTCCTCCAATTGTTGAAGATCGTCCTTTACCCTTTCGGCCCACTCTTTGATCCTCTTCTCAGGCATGTCCGCCGAAAGGGACAAGAGCAAGACCGAGTCCTTGAGCGTGATTTCTTTTATGACCGGTTTCTCCGCATCCGCGGGGAAGGTTGATATTGCGTTAACCTGGGTGCGGACGTCATCCAGGACCTTCTGCACGTCACTCTTCTCCATCACTTCTATGAGTACGGTGGCCAGACCTTCATGTGCCTTGGTGGTGATTTGCTTTATCCCTTCGGTACCCTCCAAGGCCTCTTCTATCTTTTGGCAGATCCCCTCCTCCACCTCTTCGGGGTCGGCGCCCGGGTAGGCAACCGATATGGTGATCATGTCAAGGGAGAACTCAGGAAAGGTCTCCCGGATCATGCTCCTGCTCGCAAGGATACCGAGGGCCAAAATGGTTGCGAGAAGAATGTTGGCAAACACGGTGTTGCGGGCAAAGGCTCTCAGCACGTTTTTCATTTCAAGACCCCATGTTCACATCAGGCTTTGGGGATTTCCGCCTGTCCCCGGGGATGTTGCATACTTCCACCAGGCTGTTTTCCAGGGGCGCCACGAGCCGGGTTGTGATGACTGTGTCGCCGGCAGACAGCCCTCCAGTAATGTACACAGTGTCCGTTTCTATGCGGGCCACCTGCACTGGGGTCGTCTTGAGGCGGCCATTCACAACGCGGTAGACCGTATTTTCGAAACTGACCGCATGGCGCGGTAAAACCACCACGTTCTCCAGTGTCTTGCCGGGGATCCTGACGGAGCAGAACATGCCTGCCACCAGGGGAAGTCTGTCCGGGGAAGAGGCTCGTGCCTGTTGCGCTGTAACCCGGACCGCCACGGTCACGGTCCGGGTCTTCTCGTGGAAGCCAACCACTCGGTGAAGCGTGCCTTGCCACATGTTGCCTCCTCCTTGAGTGGAGCGGATTTCGCAGGGCACCCTAGCGATAGGTGGAAACCAGGCCCCCTTGTTTTGGTGGGAGCCGGGCAAAAAGGTGAGCCATTGAGCCACCTCGTCGCTGTTAAGGGAGACCTGGATTTCCAGTACCGAGTCATCGGCCAGAGTGAGGAGAGGCTGGCTAGCCGATACAAACTGGTCCTTTTCCACTGATGCCGATACCACCCTCCCCTCAAAAGGGGCCTTGACGCGGCATCGCTCCAGAGCGGTGCGTGCCCTGGCAAGACGCGCCCTGGCTGCCGACAGTGCGCTTTCTGCCTCTTGTATGCGCTGGGGGTAAAGTTTCACTGTTAGGGAGAGTTGGTCCACCAGGTCCCGGGCCGAGTTATAAGCCCGTTCGGTCTTTTCCACTGCGGACCTGGTGCCCACCTGGTCTTGTTCGAAAAGGCGGCGGGTACGTTCGTATTCCCGCCTGGCAAGCTCCATATTGCGCCTTGCCCTCTTCAGCCTGACCCGGTCTGTGCGCTGCTTCATGCGCAACTGCTTCAGGGAAGCTTGGGCTTGGGCCACGGAGGCCTCTGCTTCCCTGACCGCTGCCAGGTAGTCCCTTGGATCGATCTCAAAGAGGAGGTCTCCCTTGGGGATGACTTGACCGGGTTCCAATCCGGGATGGATTTCCACGACCTTTCCTGAAACCTCTGCCGAGATTACCACCTGGTCCAGTGGCTTGGCCCGTCCCAGTCCCGCAAGATAGACGCGAGCGGTCCCGGGCACGACCCGGACGGCCTCCACCCGCAAGGGACGCTCAACACGTGGGCTTTCCGGGGGGCGTTTTTTCATCTTGGAAAGAACCACCATTGCTACTGCTCCTAGGGCCAGGATCAAGGCACAGATAACGATGCGGAATATGATTTTTCCGTTACCCGTTTTCTTGGATGGTGATGAGCCGGGTTTTGCATGCATGGCTCCTTGTGAAGGGGGCATTAGATCTCACCTCCATTTGAGAATGTGGGTTCTTCCATAAGGTGCTCTTTGATACGGCTCAAGACCTCGCACCACATGGCCGCTGTCTCAGGCCCCACTTTCCGGACAAGATCCGTGAACACATGAAGCATGTGTTCTTCAAGGGAATCTGCAAACTTTTCTGCCTGGGCTGTGAGGGTAACCATTACTTTTCGTCGGTCCTGCTTGCTCCTGGTTCGCTTCAGCATCCCCTTTTCCACCAGCCGCTCCACCATAACAGAGGCCGAGGCAGGGGAGACCCCCAGCCGCCGGGCAAGCTCACCCACCGTGACCTTGCCGCAAATCCGGACCGTTAGGAGGCAGCGGTATTGTGCGGCTGACAGCTCCATGAATTTCTCTCCAGCTTTCTGCTTTGCCAGGAATTGGGCGTGCTCCTTGAGGATGCGCTCCTGTATCAGGCGGGCGGTGGTGAAAATGAAGCGTGCCTGTTCCACGGCCTTATCGGCTTTATCATTCATGCCAAATCCTTTAGTCTTATTAAATTATTGAGCAACTAAAATTTAGACAATCTTAATATTAGAAGCACTAAAAATTTCTGTCAACCCAAAAATCTCTGCCTTAGGTGTTTTGGCCTGGAGTTATGGGCAAATACAATAGAGAAAAAATGAATGAAGGCTGGCTTTGCCAGTTTGCAGGCAAAGAAAAAGAATCTTTACAAAGGCTCTGAACTTTTTCACACTATCCAGTGTCGGAACCAGGGGCAACCTCTCCTTTGAATGTATATGAAGGCAGGCCTTTTGCCATTGTCGGTAAGGAGCTGTAAACTGCCAGGCTGAGGCTGCGGTAAAAGGGATATACACGGGCATATAGGAAGATGTGTACCTGCTCCTCTTCGAGGTGAAGAGGGCGGTGAGTGCTGTAAGAAACAGAGGCTGGCAATATGTGGCTGCATAAAAGGGTAAAAATCCAGGGAGGAGGGAAGGGATGGCTGATTTGCACATTTCCTTGAGACCAGTAGACCGGGTGGAGATAACCACTGTGATCGACAATTACGTTGATGTATTGCTAGGGAATAGTGACGTTGTAAAACGCCCCGCTTTGGGAAGCGGGAAGGAGATTCCCACAGACACCCTTGTTGCTGAACACGGCCTTTGCCTCCTTGTTACAGTCCATGATGCAGGAAATGTGCGCCAATGCCTATTTGACACGGGCTACAGCCCAATAGGGGTCCTGCACAATATGGATGTCCTGGATATAGACGGCCAAGGCATTGAGGCCGTTGTAATCAGCCACGCCCACATGGACCATACAGGAGCACTCCATCAGCTACTCCAAACGCTGCCAAGGCCATTGACCCTTGTAGTCCATCCCGGAGCCTTCCAGGCCCCCCGCTATATCAAGCGGCCAGATGGCAGGCTGCTAAGGTTCCCCAGGACCCTCGTAAGAGAAGACCTGCTTGCAAACAATGTGAATCTGGTTGAGAGCAAAGAGCCGGTTCTCATTTCAGACGGCCACATCATGGTTACTGGTGAGATAGAGCGCACCACCGAGTTTGAAAAAGGCCTTCCCGGGGCCTTGATGGAAAAAAACGGAGAGATGGTGCCAGATCCGATAGCTGACGACCAGGCCCTGGCCATTCACCTGAAAGGAAAGGGGCTGGTGGTAATTTCTGGCTGCAGCCACTCAGGAATAATAAATACGGTGACCCATGCAAGAAAGCTCACTGGTGTAGCACGAGTTCACGCCGTGCTTGGCGGATTCCACCTTACTGGCCCAGCCTTTGAGCCAATAATTGAAAGGACAATAAGCGAATTGAAAGGCATTGGGCCGGAAGTCATTGTTCCAATGCACTGCACCGGGTGGAGGGCGCTTGAGCGATTCGCCCAGGAATTTCCAGGCCGCTTCGTCCTTAACAGTGTGGGCTCCACCATCTATTTATCCTGATACCACCATGTTCTTGTCAAATTTAGCCGAGTTGCTATCGCAGGGCCGAATCATTAAAACAGCTTGACATTATGGGCATATGCTCATAACTTTATTGGCTGCAGGTTGGTGGAGACACCATCGGTGTTCTCAAAGAGGCTCGCTCTTGACCCGGATGCGGTGGGCCCATGCCTTTAGCAAATATGTGGAGAATGCTACCCAGCTGGGGGTTGCCAAGGGTGTGCATTCTGTCCGGCCAAGCCGTTGTAAAAGCAAGGGCCCTAACCTAAGAAAAAAGTTGGACCAGTGGAGGTGATGATTATGAGAAGGTTTGTATGCTACGAGTGCAAAAAAGAATGGAAGGTTCCCTATGGAACGGGCAGGCCCCGAGCATGCCCTGAGTGCGGAAGCCTCAACATTCACCGCCACCCCAAAGATCGGAGAGGCCGGGAAAGAGGCGGTGGAGATGGCCAAGGAAGATGTTTTAGGGGCGGTGGGGCACCCGCTGGCACCTCTTCCCTGCAAAGGCCGCAGGAGTAATATATCATATTAACAATAACTTCACTTTATAAGCTTGATCTCCACCCGGCGGTTTTTGGCCCGCCCCTCTTCGCTATCATTGGTTGCAATGGGGTTTGACTCGCCTTTGCCCTCAATCTTGAACTTGCCGGGATCGAGCCCTTGGCAGTACATGAGGTAGTCGGCAGCTGATTGAGCCCGTTGAAGGGAGAGCTTGAGGTTATAGTCCTCATCTCCCACGTTGTCAGTATAACCTGTGACTTGGATAACCCTTGGATTGTTTTCCCTGATAACATCGGCCACCACGTTCAAGGCGTTTTTTGCCTCTGGCTTAAGGATAAACTCATTGAAATCAAAAAGCACCCTTTCAGGAACGGTTAGTTTTGTTCCTTCAGAGGTCTTTTCCACCTTGATTCCAAGTTTTTCCGGAGCAGGCCTGGTTTCCTCTTGAGTATATTTTGCAACACGTATATTGGTGACCAATACGCCATACGCATTAGTATCCCTCATAAACATTAATTCAAATCCGCTCACTTGTTCATTAGGGGTGATCTTGTCAAATGGCACTGAAACAGCCCTCTTTCCATTTACAAAGACCCGAAATTGCCCGCGCCGTGCCTGAACAGCAATATGTATTTTCTTTTTGTGGGCATTTTGAACCTCTTCAATTCTGCCTATGCCTTCCAACTGAACTCCACACTTGTGGTAATAACCCTTTAGTTCCACGTCATAGGGCAGCCTCGCTTTGTCCCATTCAGCCCCGCGGCTCTCCAAGAGGCGGAGGATAAAATCAGGGCCTGCTGCACCTGAGAGTTCCTGGTAGAGTATGATGTCAAAATCAATTGAAAAGTCATCGCGGCCAAGGCCTATCTTTTTGTATAGTCGCGCATCATTGTCAGTGCTTGGGGCCACCCAAATCCGGTCTTCATATTTCACGCACTCCACAGCCCCTTTAATTTTCTCAAAACCCTCTGGGATTTCACCCACAGGACACTTACCGAAGCCGTATTGGAGCAAGACCTTATCCCCTGGTTCGAACTTGGTATGCTTTGTCTTGCCAGTTAAAAGTTCTCCAGCAATTGTCACGTTGTAAAATAGAAAAACAGCGCAAACAAGGCTCAATGCCACTTTCATCTATCTCTCCTCCTCCA
>JAMOVZ010000268.1 GCA_027061865.1 Desulfobacterales bacterium | reverse complement strand
AGTAAATTGGCAAGGCTGTGGAACAATGGAAGCGTGATAAGGTCGTGGCTGCTGGAGCTGGCAGAGAAGTCCTTTGGTGAAGACCCGGGGCTTTCGCGAATAAAAGGATACGTGGAGGACTCAGGCGAGGGCCGATGGACTGTAAAGGAGGCCGTTGAGATGGCGGTGCCTGCTCCTGTGATAGCCCTTTCGCTCTTTGAGCGATTTCGCTCTCGAAAGGAAGACACATTCGGCAACCGGTTCCTAGCCGCCCTCAGGCATAAGTTTGGAGGGCACCCGGTTGTGGAAAAGAAATAAATGGCGGAAAACACCTGGATTCTTCTACCGAGCGACATTCTGAGAGCGCCAGAGATCAAGGGAGGTGGGGCCAATAAATAACATAAAAAGCGCCACGGGGAAGGGCGTCGAGGATGTTGTTGTGAAGGCAACTGCTTCCTCAGAGGATATGCCCCGGGGGCCCGCATGCCTTATCGAAGAGGGGTTGGATCCCTGCTCTTTGATCATCTTTGGGGCATCAGGCGATCTCACCGCCAGAAAGATTGTCCCTGCCCTGTTTTGCCTTTTTGTCTACGGGGTTCTGCCCCCCAGGACACTGATACTCGGTTGTGCCCGCAGCCCGATGGATGATGACTCTTTCCGTGCCAGGATGGAAGCTGTTGTCTCATCCAGACCCCATTATCATCCTGACAAATGGGCTGAATTTAGAGAGATGCTTTTTTACCAGCCCATTGAATACGGCAGTTTGGACTCCTTAAAGGCCATGGAGGCCAGGCTCCGCCGCCTTGAAGGCCGAGGGCATAAGAGGGGAAGATTATTGTACCTGGCTATTCCCCCTTCAATTTACCGCACCAGTGTTGAGGCCATAGGCAAAGTCGGGCTCGCCAAGCCTGAGGGTGAGCACATACTTTGGACCAGGATAGTTATTGAAAAGCCCTTTGGGCGGGACCTCGAGAGCGCAATTGAGCTAGACGGCCTTCTTCACAAGTTTTTCCGAGAAGAGCAGATTTTCCGGATAGATCACTATTTGGCCAAGGAGACCGTGCAGAACATCCTGATGTTCCGTTTCGCCAACGCCATATTTGAGCCCATCTGGAACAGGCAATACATTGACCAGGTAGCCATTTTTGCCATGGAAAGCGGGGGAGTGGAGCACAGGGCCGGATACTATGAAGAGGCTGGGGTGCTGCGCGACATGTTCCAGAACCACATGATGCAGCTCCTGGCCCTCACTGCCATGGAACCTCCCGCCAGGTTCGAGGCGGACCGCGTCCGGGACGAAAAGGTAAAGGTTTACAGGGAACTGAGGCCTTTCCCATTAGAAGACCTCGGCTCCCACTTGGTCTTGGGACAGTACACCCGGGCGGCAGTGGAAGGAAAAGAAGTGCCTGGTTACAGGGAAGAGCCTGGAGTGGCCCCGGATTCCTTAACCCCAACCTATGCCAAGATGAAGGTATTTGTGGATAACTGGCGCTGGCAAGGCGTGCCCTTTTATCTTACCTCAGGAAAGAGGCTGGCCAAAAAGGTCACAGAGATAGTGGTCCAGTTCCATAGGATCCCGCACACGGTATTCAGAGAGGTGATTGGAGAAGAGATTGCTCCCAATCGGCTGACCTTGGGAATATATCCGGAAGAGAAGATCACCATGACCTTCCAGACAAAGAGGCCGGGGGCTAGGGTCTGCCTCCGAGCTGTGACCATGGACTTTCATTATAATGAGGGATACACGGGGCCGGTTTTAGAGTCCTACGAGAAGGTGCTGCTGGATTGCATGTTGGGGGACCAGATGCTATTTTGGCGCCAAGACGGAGTGGAGCTTGCCTGGGCATTTTTGACCCCTGTGCTTGAAGAGTGCGAAACATGCGCCGACAGGGCCCAGAGGCTGAAGTTTTACCGGGCAGGCAGTTGGGGCCCTGAGCTGCCAGAGCTTCGGGAGCCGCCTCCCGCGATTAGCTCCCAGTAATATTGTGTGGCCTGGATGCGGAAGGAATTGGAATGGCCAACAACAAAGATCCACGAATCAAGGTGAAGCTCAAGGCAACAGCCTTGTTGCTCTTTGTTGTGACCGCCGTTTACGCGGTGAGATTCAGTCCCGTTAAAGGGCAGTTAACCCCAGAGTCCCTTGGCAACCTGATCGAGGCGGCAGGCATCTGGGCGCCCCTGCTCTATATATTAATATACTCAGCGGGGGTTTGTCTCTTCCTGCCAGGGACCCTGCTTACAGGTATCGGCGCTGTGATCTTTGGGCCTTACAAGGGATTCCTGTATGTGTGGATAGGGGCAATGTTAGGGGCCT
>JAMOVZ010000267.1 GCA_027061865.1 Desulfobacterales bacterium | reverse complement strand
TTCTTTGGGTAATCGACCCCGTCCAGGGGTTGGGTGCTGAAGAGGAAGAGGTGTTAAGGCTTCTTTCAGCCTACGGCAACAAGAAGTGCCTGATAGTAATAAACAAATTGGACATGCTCGAGGAGGCCGAGCGCGATCTCGTAATAGAGTCGCTGCTCCAAAGGCTTAAGGCCATGTTGCCTGGGAAAGACGAACCTCATGTTTGCCTGGTTTCAGCCCGCACAGGTCAGGGGATAGAGGAGCTTACTCAGGCCATCTACGATATTCTAACCAGCAGGGAAGATTCCTCTGAAATAGACGTGGCTCCAAATCTCAGGCAGAAGGAGATCTTGCAAAGGGCTCATGAGGCCCTTGTCAGGGCTAGAGAGGGGCTTCAAATGGGCCTGTCCCCTGAAATAGTTGCAATTGATCTAAGACAGGCCCTGGATTTTCTAGGTGAAATTACTGGAGAGACAGTAACAGAAGATATCCTGGATCACATATTTTCTAGCTTTTGCTTAGGAAAATAGGTGAAAAGTCTTTTACTTTGTTTACTTTGTCTCTGCAGTGGGTCTTCCTGCGATCTGACTTTTGGCAACGCGGATTACCACATTTGGTGCAACCTCTAGGGAGACAATGTTGTCTGAAATCTGGACAACACGGCCTATGATTCCGCCTGATGTAATGACTTCGTCTCCCTTTTTAAGCGATTGCAGGAACTCCTGATGCTGTTTTTGTTTCTTTTGTTGAGGTCTGATGAGAAGGAAATAAAAAATCAAAAATATGATTATCAATGGCAGAAACGCCATGATGGGATTTCCCTGTCCTCCCTGTGCTCCGCTTGGAGCTTGCCCCATGGCATAAACGATTTCTGGAAACATTCGCCTTTCTCCTTTTAGTGAGTTTTTAAGGCTCGGCCTCCTGGCCTTGCCTTTTAGAATAAAAGTCCCTTTTGAACTGGACAAATTCCCCTTTTAGAATGGCAGCCCTCATTTGCTCCATGAGTTTGATATAATAGTGGAGATTATGAATGGTGTTAAGCCTGTAAGCCAAAAGTTCCCGGGCCATGAAAAGATGCCTTAGATATGCCCGAGAGTAATTTCGGCATGTGTAGCATGTGCATTCTGGATCAATGGGGCTGTCATCTGTAGCAAAACGAGCATTCTTTATAACAATGTGGCCATAGGAAGTAAAGAGCATTCCATTTCTGGCATTTCTCGTGGGCATGACGCAATCAAACATGTCCACCCCGCGGCTGACGCACTCCACCAGGTCCTCTGGAGTGCCAACCCCCATGACATAGCAGGGGAGATCTTCAGGGATCATGGGGCGGCTGAGTTCTATCATTTGAAATAGCAACTCCTTGGGTTCGCCAACGCTCAGCCCTCCAAGGGCGTATCCGTCAAACTCCATGGCAAGGAGTTCCTCAGTGTGTCTCTTTCTCAAATCCTCAAACATGCCCCCTTGAACTATTCCAAAGAGCAGCAACCTTTCGTCTCGCCTGGCAGCCAGGCACCTCTTTGCCCATCTCGTTGTGAGATCTGTTGCCTCCTTGGCCTCTTCCCATGTGGAAGGGTAGGGGATGCACGTGTCCAGGGCCATCATGATGTCAGAGCCAAGGTCTTCCTGGATCTCTATTGCGAGCTCTGGCGTCAATTCGTGGCGTGACCCGTCGATGTGAGACTGAAATATCGCCCCCTTTTTCACAATTTTTCTGAAAGAGGCCAGGCTGTACACCTGGAAGCCGCCGCTGTCTGTAAGTATGGGCCTGTGCCAGTTCATGAACTTGTGGAGTCCGCCCAAGGATTTGATGAGCTTGTGGCCAGGTCTAAGGTAGAGGTGATACGTGTTCCCAAGGATTATCTGGGCCCCTATGTTTATGAGTTCTTCCGGGGTCAGGGCCTTGACACTCGCCTGGGTGCCAACGGGCATGAATACGGGTGTCTCAACAGGGCCGTGATGGGTAAAGAGGGTTCCAGTGCGGGCACTGGTGTGGGCACATTTTTTCTTTAGTGTGTAGATACTTCTCACTTGCGGGCAGCCCTTAGTGCATCCATTAGTTTTTCGTGTATCCCTTCAAATGGCCCGTTTGAAAGCACGACGTACACGTCACCATTTGAATGATTATTGGCGACGTAGCGAACGATGGCATCTGCGTTTTCAAAGAAGTGGGCGTCCTTTCCCCGAGCCTTGAGGTCTTCAACGAGCTTTTCAGAAGAAAACCTGTCACCCTCAGGGGCCTTTTCAGGGTCTGGAACCTGCCTGACCAAGATCTTGTCTGCACTGTCAAAGGCCGCTGCATAGTCCTTTTGGAA
>JAMOVZ010000266.1 GCA_027061865.1 Desulfobacterales bacterium | reverse complement strand
GGCCTTTCCCCAATAATCATACAACTGATGGAGCGAGGGGTTCTTTCCGGCATTGCCATGAACGGGGCTTGCATTATTCATGATGCCGAGCTTGCAATGGCTGGAAAGACCTCTGAAGATGTTGCAGCAAGTCTTTCTGACGGAAGCTTTGGCATGGCGGAAGAGACCGGCCAGTTCCTGAACAATGCGGCAAAAGAGGCCGCTACACGCAACTGGGGCCTTGGAAAGACCGTAGGGGCATTGATGAGGGAGGAAAAATTCCCTTATAATAATTATAGTATTTTAGTTAAAGCCCATGAGCTTGGAGTGCCTGTTACGGTGCATGTGGCAATCGGCACTGATATCATCCATTGCCAGCCTTCCATGAGTGGGGGAGCAGTGGGTGAGAGTTCGCATATCGATTTCAGGATATTTTGCACCTTGGTGTCCAGATTAGAAAAGGGGGTTTTCATAAATTTGGGCTCAGCAGTTATAATGCCAGAGGTATTCTTGAAGGCCCTGAGCGTGGTGAGAAACCTAGGGCACAATATAAAAAACTTTATAACTGTAAATATGGACTTTATCAAACAATACCGCCCCATTACCAATGTGGTTCACCGCCCCACGCTTGAGGGCGGGAGGGGATACAACTTGGTGGGCCACCACGAGATCATGTTTCCCCTGCTCAGTGCGGCGGTGCTGGAACTGCTCTAGTGAGAAAGATAAGAAAGGAGGAAATAGCCATGCCCATATACGAATACAAGTGCTTATCCTGCAACGAGGAGTTTGAAACTCTGGTCCTGGGCTCAGGTGATGTGATCACTTGCCCTGCTTGTAAGGGCGATAAACTTGAACGCCTGATGTCGGCTTGTGCCTTTAAGAGCGGGGATAACTTCACCCCGGCCAAGGGCTCGTCGGGCTGTAGTTCATGTACGGCAACCAGTTGTGCCGGGTGCCATTGATTAGGGGCTGTTAAAGTAGTAGAGGGGCCAAGTTCACTTGGAGCCGCTTCTAGGTTGTCCAGCGAGAGGACGAGCATTGTTCAGAATAGGGATTGGATACGATGTGCACAGGCTTGTTGAAGAAAGGCCTCTGATCTTAGGGGGGGTGAATATCCCTTTTGATAAGGGTCTTGAAGGACACTCTGACGCAGATGTCTTGACTCATGCGGTAATTGACGCCGTCTTGGGCGCCCTGGGCCGTGGAGATATCGGCACTCATTTCCCAGACTCAGATCCTGCATACAAAGGGGCGAACAGCCTGGAGCTTTTAAAGAAAGTGATTGATTGGGTTGCAAAGGAAGGATTGGCGGTAAACAATGTGGATGCCGCAGTAGTAGCCCAGGCCCCCAAACTTGCCCCCTTTATTGGGGATATGCGCCGAAGGCTTGCAGAGGCAATGAACGCAAGGGTGAGTGCCATAAACATCAAGGCCACAACCACTGAAGGCCTAGGTTTTTGTGGAAGGGGGGAAGGAGTTGCGGCCTATGCCGTGGTGAGCCTGGTAAGGCCTGAGGATGAGTGAGAAATCCAGGAGGAAGTAAGGAGTGGGAATAACCTTTTACAATACCGCCGCGAGACGCAAACAAGATTTTGAACCATTAACCCCTGGCAAGGTGGGCATGTATGTTTGTGGGGTGACGGTCTATGACCTCTGCCATATAGGCCATGCCCGCTCTGCGGTGGTCTTTGATGTTTTGGTGAGATATCTGAGGGCAAGGGGTTTCAACGTCACCTATGTGAGAAATTTTACAGACATCGATGACAAGATCATCAACAGGGCCAGGGAGTTGGGCAAAGACCCCAAAGAAGTGGCAGAGACCTATATCAAGGCATTTTATGAAGACATGGAGCCCCTAGGAGTTGGCAAGGCAGATATTGAGCCAAGGGCCACAGAGCATATTCCTGGCATGATCGAAATGATTCGGACCTTGATTGAGCGGGGGCACGCTTACGTGGCAGGGGGCGATGTGCTCTTCTCTGTAGAGAGCTTTCCCGGATATGGGGCGCTGTCAGGAAGGCGGCTGGAAGACATGCATGCTGGAAGCAGGGTTGCGGTAGATGAAAAAAAGCGTCATCCCCTGGATTTTGTGCTTTGGAAGGCGGCAAAACCAGGTGAGCCACAGTGGGAGAGCCCTTGGGGCCCTGGGAGGCCGGGGTGGCATATTGAGTGCTCTGTTATGAGCAATCATTACTTGGGGCCCTCGTTCGATATACACGGAGGAGGCTGGGACCTTTTGTTTCCCCATCATGAAAACGAAAGGGCACAGTCAATAGCAGCCAATGGCGGTGAGTTTGCCCGCTATTGGGTTCACAACGGGTTTGTCACGGTGGAATCTGAAAAGATGTCAAAATCATTGGGCAATTTCCTGACCATCCGTGATGCGTTGAAGGAGTTTCATCCAGAGGTATTGAGGGCCTTTTTGCTATCCAAGCACTACCGCAGCCCGGTAGATTTTTCTAGAGGGGCAGTGCTGGCGATCCAGTCTGGCCTGGTGCGGATCTACAGGGCCCTTGAGAGGGTGGAGCAAGCCATAGGCCCTGTGGATAGAGCAGAACTTCGGGCGGATTTTTCAAAGAACGGGCTTCCAGAGTTTTTGGGGCGCTTCGTGGAGATTATGGACGACGACCTGAATACTGCTGGCGCCCTCGGCATAATATTTGACAAGGTAAGAAAGATTAACCGGGTCATGGATTCTGCCTCTGATCTAGGGGAAGATGGGGCTCTGCAACTGGCCAAGGAAAGAGAAGAACTCCTTATTGCTGGCGGCATCCTCGGGCTCCTCAAGCGGGAACCTGGACACTTTTTTGATGAGCTTCCCAAAGAACTGGAAACAAGTATTAACCGGGAGGAGATTGAAAGGCTGATTGCAGAGCGTGCCGAGGCAAGGGCGCGCAAGGATTGGGCCACGGCGGACGCCATCCGCGAAAGGCTGAAATCTATGGGAGTGGTGGTGGAAGACACTCCCAAGGGGACAATCTGGAGAATCGATGTTCAGGCTTGAGACCGAACTTGAGCCTTGTGGAGATCAGCCAAAGGCCATAGAAAAGCTGACAGAAGGGATCAGAAGAGGGCTGAAGCACCAAGTGCTGCTTGGGGTGACAGGATCAGGAAAGACCTTTACCATTGCCCACGTAATTCAAAAAGTTCAGAGGCCCACCCTGGTAATCGCCCCGAACAAGACATTAGCCGCCCAGCTCTATGGAGAGCTGAAGAATTTCTTTCCCCACAACGCGGTTGAGTACTTTGTAAGCTATTACGATTACTACCAGCCAGAGGCCTATATCCCCCAGACCGACACCTACATCCAAAAGGATGCTCACATAAACGAGCAGATAGACAAAATGCGGCATTCCGCCACCTCCGCGCTCCTGGAGCGCGATGATGTGATCATAGTGGCGAGTGTTTCTTGCATTTACGGCTTGGGTTCGCCCGAGGTTTACAGGGGCATGCTCCTTTATGCCGAGCGGGGCAGGGAGATGGAGGTGGAAGAGGCCATAGGAAAACTGGTGGAAATCCATTATGAGCGAAATGACTACGACTTCACGCGCGGAAAGTTTCGTGTAAGGGGTGATGTGCTTGACATATTTCCTGCTAACCGGGAGGAGAGGGCTGTAAGGCTCATCTTTTTTGGCGACACAATTGAGAGCATTCAAGAGATAGACCCGCTCACGGGAAGGGTGGTGGGGGAGGTGGGCCGGGTCACCATTTATCCTGCAAGCCACTATGTGACTACCAGTGATGTAAGGCAGAGGGCGGTTAAGGCGATCTTGGAGGAGTTGGAAGAGAGAGTCGAGCTTTTCCGGTCACGGGGGAAGCTGCTGGAGGCTCAAAGGATTGAGGAAAGGACGCGCTTTGATCTGGAGATGATGACGGAGATGGGTTATTGCCACGGCATTGAAAACTATTCAAGGCACCTTACTGGAAGGGCCCCTGGCGAGCCGCCTCCCACACTGCTTGACTACTTTCCAAAGGATTTCCTGGTGATAATAGATGAAAGCCACATAACGGTTCCCCAACTTCAGGGGATGTACCGAGGGGATCGATCCAGGAAGGAAACCCTGGTGGAATACGGCTTCAGGCTGCCTTCGGCCCTCGACAACCGGCCTCTCAAGTTCGAGGAGTTTGAAGAACGGATAAATCAAGTAATATATGTCTCTGCAACTCCCGGGCCGTATGAACTAAGGAAGCCCCATCGGGTGGTTGAGCAGATTATAAGGCCTACCGGGCTCGTGGATCCTGAAATCTTGATAAGGCCCGCCAGCAACCAGGTCGATGACCTTCTTGGCTGGATCCGTGAAAGAGCGGCGCGCAATGAAAGGGTCCTTGTAACCACTCTCACCAAGAGGATGGCGGAAGACCTGACTGACTATTACACGGACCTGGGTATAAGGGTGCGTTATATGCATTCGGATATAAAGACTATTGAGCGGGTGGCGATCATTAGGGATCTCAGGCTAGGGGCCTTTGACGTGCTCGTGGGAATTAATCTCCTGCGGGAGGGCCTGGATCTGCCTGAGGTCTCTTTGGTGGCAGTGCTGGATGCAGACAAGGAGGGCTTTTTACGCTCTGAGAGGTCCCTCATCCAGGTCTGTGGCAGGGCAGCCAGAAACATCAACGGCACGGTGATCCTTTATGCGGACCAGATAACCGGGTCCATCAGGAAAGCGGTGGAAGAAAGCAACCGCAGGAGAGAAATCCAGCTCAAATACAACGAACTTCATGGGATTACCCCTTCCACAATCCAGAAAAACATTCAAGATATCTTGGAAAGCGTCTATGAGGCAGACTATGTGGAAGTGGCCGCAGTGGCTGAAAAGGCGGCCGAGTATGGTTCTATGGAGGATATTGAAAGAGAGATAAGGAGCCTTACCGCAAAGATGAAAGAGGCAGCCTCCCTGCTTGAATTTGAAAAAGCTGCCCGTCTTAGAGACAGGATAAGAGAGCTTGAGAAGAAGGAACTTGAATTAATGACCTTGCCCTAAAGTCTCCCAGGCTTTCCTTTCTTTTCCTTGACAATATTTAAACCAATCCCTTATAGTTACTTTATAGCTAGATAGTAGCCACATTAATGGTATGAAAAATGCTTTTTTCTGCTTGGATACGGTAGGCAGAGCAGGGGAGGTCATATTTATGGGATATGTGGAAGAGCTAAAAGAGATCGTTGGTCAAGAGAATGTGTTTGATGACAGGGTAGAGTGCCTTACCTATTCTCGGGACATGTCGGTGCATCAGGGCGTTCCCGATGTGATAGTGTTCGCTCGTACAACTGAACAGGTCTCTGCCATTATGAAAGTAGCGCACAGGGAAAAGATCCCTGTCACCCCGAGGGGGACCGGGACAAGTGTCACGGGGGCGGTTCTTCCTGTAAAGGGTGGAATTGTTTTGGATCTCCACCAGATGAACAATATTTTGGAAATCAATAAGAAGGATTTCTATGCCAGGCTGGAACCCGGGGTAGTGTGCATGCAGTTAAACAAGATCCTGGAAAAGGACGGGCTTATGTTTCCGCCCAATCCCGGCAGCGAGGCCATCGCCACTATAGGCGGCATGGTTTCCACCAACGCCAGCGGCCACAGGGCGGTGAAATACGGCACTACCCGGGACTACATAAAGGGCCTAACAGTCGTGTTGGCGGATGGCTCTATAATTCATACTGGCACCATAGCTCCGAAGTCATCCCTCGGCTATGACCTCACCCGTCTTTTCAGCGCTGCTGAAGGTACCTTGGGGATCATTACGGAAGTGATCGTAAAACTTGAGCCAAAGCCTGAATACGGTGCATTGGCCCTTGCAATATTCGGAGACCTAAACGCGGCAGGAGATGCAGTAACCGAGGTGACCACTTCTGGCATAAAGTTGGCCGGCTGCGAAATTATGGACAAGTTCAGCCTTAAGGTGGTCGAAGAAGTGCTCCAGCGGGATGTAAGTAAAATCGAGGCCCTTCTCATAATGGAGGCTGATGGTCCGAAGGAAGTCGTAGTGCGCGATATGAAGCGCATAGAGGAGATCTGCCGCAAATACGGAGCCCAGGAGTTTCAGTGGTCCGATGATCCTGAAAAGCGTGAAGAGATGATGAGGGCAAGGGGCGGATTGGTGCCCACACTATCCAGGATAAAGCCCGGCAGCAGGCTTGTGCCTATTGCGGAAGATTTTGGGGTGCCATCTACAAAGATTCCTGAGACCATTCGGAAGGCTCAAGCCATAGCTGAAAAATACGGAGTAATCATTGCCACATTCGGTCATGTGGGTGATGGTAATGTGCACACTACCTTCGTCTCGGATGTGAGGAGCAGGGAGGAGTGGGAGAAACTGCGGCCGGCCGTAGAGGAACTGGTCAAGACTGCAATGGAGATGAAGGGAACCTTGAGCGCTGAACATGGTACCGGGCTTACCCGCGCCCCTCATATTGCTCTCCAGCTTGGGCCTGCCTTGGAAATAATGCGCAAGATCAAGAATGCCCTTGATCCAGACCACATTCTCAACCCCGGCAAAATGGCACTGGAGGAAGACAAGGCCGATATCTATGATTATTTTGCTTTTAAACCTTTGTTGGAAAATCCCGAAGGAATAAGATCGCTGGGCGAAGAGGCGGACAATGAAGTGCTTGCCTGTATCCATTGTGGGTTTTGCCGCCTGGGCTGTCCCACATTCAGCGTGACCCACAGGGAGTCTAGAAATGCGAGGGGTAGAAATGCTCTGGCATTTTACTTTATGACCAGGACTATTGAACCTTCAAAAGAGCTGGCAGAGGCCTTTTATTCTTGTACAACCTGCCAGGCATGCACCTATTTTTGTCCTGCAAGGATAAAGGTGGATGAGATAGTGGAAGGGGTAAGGCAGCGGCTTTATGAGGCTGGATTTACGCCTGAACCTGTGTTAGCGGTGCGGGAAAATATTCTGAAAACAGGCAATGTGTTTGCAAGCGCCAGGGAGGACCGGATTCAAATTTACCCGTCCCATTTGAAGGAGAGGATAAAAAAGGGCGAACTGAAGACAAAGGCCGAAACCCTGCTTTTCATGGGATGTGTTCCCAGCTATCTGGACATGAAAATGGTCCCCTCCCTTATAAAGCCCTTGGATACAGCGGGGGTTGACTATACAACCCTGGCCGTTGAAGAGAACTGCTGTGGATTCCCACTTTTTCTAATGGGCTCCGGGGATTTTGAGCCACATAGGGAAAAGATTCTTGAAAAAATCAGGGCAACTGGCGCCTCGGAGCTTGTGACCCCTTGTGCCGGGTGTTACAAGACATTTAAGAAGCTATATCCTGAACTGGAAGAATCTGGCATGGAGATTCACCACTCCATTACCTATTTGCTGAAGCTCGTTAAGGAGGGGCGCCTGAAACTAGAGGGTAACCTGGGTAAAAAGGTGACATATCATGATCCATGCGATCTTGGGCGCGCCTTCAAGATATTTGAGGAGCCCAGGGAATTGTTGAAAAGCATACCAGGGCTTGAGTATGTGGAGATGGCGCGAAACAGGCTCCAGGCCCGTTGCTGCGGAGGTGGAGGAGGGGTTCAGGCTAATAACCCCGAATTGGCCGTTGAGATGGGCTCTGAGCGGGTAAGGGATGCCTTGGCTGTTGGAGCAGACATCATCGTCTCTGGATGTGCTGCTTGTAAAGACAATTTGAGGAAGGGAGCCAAGGCCATTCCAAAGCAGGAGCGAGGCAAGGTCAAGATCATGGACATAACTGAGCTGATAGCCAAGGCTGCAGCCAACTCGTAAGAGGAAAAAGATGTCTAGCCAAAACAAGAAACTGCCCACTAAGCCAATCGAGGCCACCAAGACCTTGAAAAAAATCATGGCCCGGCACTTCTACGAGCTGGACGAGGCATCCAGAACCGGGAACAAGAAGATCGCCTGGTGTACAAGTGTGGGGCCGGCAGAGCTTTTGCGGGGGATGGGGTTCTTGGTCTATTTTCCAGAGAACCACGGGGCCCTGCTTGGCGCCACCCGCATGGCCACTGAACTGATTCCTTATGCAAATGCCATTGGGTATTCCCCTGACATCTGCTCGTATCTTACAAGTGACATCGGCGCTTACCTGCAGAAGAAAACCCCGCTTACCAAGGCATATAACATTAAGTCAGTGCCCAGGCCGGATGTCTTGGTCTTCAACACCAACCAATGCAGGGACGTGCAAGACTGGTTTGCGTTTTACGCGAGGGAGTTCAATGTCCCTTCCATTGGCGTTTACACCCACAGGGATATTGCCAAGATCAAGGACTACCACATACAAGATATTGCTAAACAGATCCAAGACCTCATTCCAATCTTGGAAGAGGTGAGCGGCCAAAAATTTGATATGGACAGATTCAAGGAAGCAGTGGCCCTTTCCAAGCGGACTTCAGAGCTGTGGCGGGCATGTCTGGAGTCTGCCGCGGCGATTCCCTCCCCTTGGAACTTCTTTGATGCCACAATACACATGGGCCCTGCCGTGGTTGCCCGGGGGACTAAGGAGGCCGTTGACTACTATGAGCTTTTGTTGGCAGAGCTCAAAGAGAGGATAGAGCAGGGCGTCGCCTCAATCGAGGGAGAGAAATACAGGCTCTATTGGGAAGGGATGCCTATCTGGGGTAAACTGCGGGCCCTGTCTGAGCTGTTTGCCTCTCTCAAGACATGCATAGTTGCTTCCACGTATTGCAATAGCTGGATCTTTGATCAACTGGACCCTGAACAACCGTTTGAAAGCATGGCAAGGGCGTACACGGAACTCTTTATAGTGAGGGATGAGGGATACAAGGAAGACTACATAGCCAATTGCCATAAGCTTTTCAAGTTTCACGGAATCATATTCCACGATGCCAAGACCTGTCCCAACAACTCCAATAACCGTTATGGGATGCCTGAGCGCTTGACAAAGAGGCTTGGTATTCCCGCCATAACCATAAATGGAGACCTAAACGACCTCAGGTGCTATTCAGAAGAACAGGCAAGAACCAATATAGAAGCCTTTATTGAACAGTTAGAAGAGGGTTGATGTCAGAGGGAATCTACGCAGGGGT
>JAMOVZ010000265.1 GCA_027061865.1 Desulfobacterales bacterium | reverse complement strand
CGGGAGCCTCAGCTCTCCAAGCTGAGATTGCACAGATTCGGTCTTGGATTTTTTCTTGGATGAGAGCCTTGATCTGTCCAGCATGTTTAGGAAGTCGGTGTTGCCACCGGTGTTTAGCTGATAGGTACGCTCCAGTTTTACGCCCCTGTTCCTGAATAGATGGGTCAAGACCCTGTGGACGATGGTTGCGCCCACCTGGCTTTTTATGTCATCGCCAATGATGGGGATGTTTTTCTCCTCAAAACGCCTGCCCCAGTCCCTGTCGCTGGCAATAAAGACCGGCATGCAGTTTATGAAACCAACGCCTGCCTTCAGCGCACAGGCGGCATAGAACTTGGTGGCCTCCTCAGAGCCCACTGGCAGGTAATTCAGAAGGATCTGGGCGCCAGATCTTTTGAGGATTCCCACCACATCCTCCTCTCCGGGTTCTTCTTGGTCGGAGAGGACAAAGGTGTATTTCTTTTCATAGTTTTTCATATGCGGGGCAAAGCCGTCCAATACCCTTCCCATGCTGACCTTGACCCCTGATGGGGGCACATTTGGAAAAATGGGTTTCGTGCAATTGGGAAGCTGGAAGATCGCCTCTGAGACATCCTTGCCGACCTTACGCTTGTCAATATCAAAGGCTGCCACCACTTCTATGTCCCCAGGCTTATAGCCACCTATGTCCCAATGCATGAATCCAATGGCATCCTCTTTGTTCTTCTCTCGGTAATAATAGATCCCTTGTATGAGTGCGCTGGCACAATTGCCTACACCTACAATGGCAATCTTTATTCTCTCCATAATTAAAACATCCCTCCTTTCACCACGGTTGCAGGCATCATCAGGAACGGGAATCTTTCTGCGGGGCAGCCCATCACACCACATAAGTGCCAAAATGGCAATCTAATTCAAGCCGCTTGTCGGTAAAAAGAAGTGCTCCACCCATATATACGTACTATAACAGGTGGTATTATGGGCCTGGATTAGGATAGGGTGACGGTTATGGGATTGAGAACCTTGAAGGATGAGCTGAGCCATAACCAAATGAAAGCATCCGGACAGGATAGACCTTTGCTCCTGTCCGATTGCTCTCCCGTTCACGTAAAACTTCCAAAACAATACCCGCAGCTCCCGCTCTGCCGAGAAAAGGAAAAACGACAACAACAATCTAAGCACCCTTGGTTCCTTGTCAAGGCCCTGAAAGTTCATTCAACCCTTGCCTTGCAAACTCTATGGAAGGGTCCATGTCAAGAGCTATCTTGTAATAATCCTTTGCTTTTTCTTTGTCCCCCAGCCTGTGGTAGTTCACCGCCAAATTTGCATAGTCAATGGCTGAGGCTGGGTCTATTTCAATAGCCCGCTCAAAGCACGCAATGGCATTATGGTATTCAGCCCTTTTGAAATGACAAAATCCCATTAAATTGTAGATGTCAGGCCGCTCGGGATCCACCTCCTCCGCCATCTCGAGCATCTCTATCGCTTCTTTGTATCTTCCCAACTCTTTGAGGCACACAGCCTTGTAAGAATACACGGAGGGGAGGTCTTCAGGGTGAGGCTCAAGCAAAAGGGCTTCCTCAAAGCACTTCAAGGCCCTATCCAGCTGGCAAAGCTCCAAATGACAAGATCCAAGATGGAATTTTATGTAATATTTACCGGAAAGAACCTTGTCTAACTCTTCCAGTTTTGAAAGGGCCCAGCCCTTGTCCTCTGACTGAGAGATCAGCTTTGCCATGAACATCCCAACACTGGCAGCAGCACTCCTTTCCCTAAAATGAAAGCCTGGCACAATTACATAAAAAGAAGGTATCCCTAAGGCAGGGTGAGTGGTATTTATAACCATTACTTGAAAGTCAGCATGCTTTAGCGCACTCAGTGCCAGCTCTATCTCCACCCGAATGTTTTCGTGAGATATATCTGGAAGGCTTCCTAGCTCTACCGTCTCTTCTGGGCATGTTATGTGAGATAACTCTTGGATACTTTGAGGCTTAGGAAGCCCGCTTGCCACGTACTTTGAGATAGTATCAAAGTCCCCTGCAAGCTGGGCTGTCTCGGTTAGTGCCCTTATTAAGGCCTTTTCAGGGCTGGAGGCGGTCCCCGCGGTCCAAACAATCTCACTTCGGTCTGGATAAGTAGAAGGGTCGTAGGCGAGCACGGCCACAGTGGGCACACCCAGGCCCAAGGTAAAGTCAGAGCAGTACAGTTCCATACCCACCCTCTGGTACTTTTGGATCAGCTCCCTTGCAAGGCCTTCTGGGACAGATTCGAGCTTTATCCCAGGCACCTGGATCTTGTCCCTTGCTACCAGCGCTGATACGTG
>JAMOVZ010000264.1 GCA_027061865.1 Desulfobacterales bacterium | reverse complement strand
GAAGTTTCCTTGAAAGCGAATCAATTTTTTCCTGGAGTTCCCTTTTCCCGGGCACAGAGTCCAAAAGGGAGGCAAGAAGCTTGCCTTGGCTGGCTTCTTGGACATCTTGGGGGAGGTATCCTATCCTCAAGCCTTTGGATATGCTCACCTGCCCCTCTTCGGGAGAAATCTTCCCACAAAGCAGTTTAAGCATTGTGGTTTTCCCTGAGCCATTACGGCCCACGAGGCCCACACGGTCCCCTGGATCCACTTGGAAGCTAACGTTTCTGAAAAGCGTTCTCCCAGGGACGATAACAGAGACGTTTATCAGGGTTACAAGGCTCATAAGAGGGGCGCTCCTCTCCTTCCTGTCCTTTCATTCCTTTGAACGACCAATGTGTTGTGGAAGGGCAACCGGGCCTGTCCCCGAGGCCTTTAGCTCGCCAGCAGGAAAATGGATTGGAAAGATATGCCTACTTGGATTTGGCAGCCGCCATGTTTTGGTGCTCAATCTTTACACACCTGTTCATGACCACTTTTGCCCCCGCTTCGCGTGCTTTTCTGGCAGCTTCGTTATGGACCACGCCAAGCTGCATCCATATTACCGGGATCTTTTTGGCAATAGCTTGATCCACAATAGGTTCAACCCTTTTGGGATTTATGAAAAGATCGGCCATGTCCACATCAAAGGGGATCTCTTCAAGAGACTTGTAGCACTTGAGCCCGAGGATTTCCTTGTGCCCCGGGTTTACCGGTATGATCTCATAGCCCTGCTCCAGCAAGTATCTGGCCACCTTGTTGCTGTCGCGCTCCTCCTTGGGGGAGAGGCCCACAATGGCGATCTTGCGGGTTTTGTTCAATATCTCCACAATCTCCTCGTCTGGAGGGTTGTACTCGGGCATTTCACACTGTTCCATTTCCATTACACTAACCTCCTTGCAACTGGCTATTTTAATAACTCTTTTGCCTTGTCCACCTTTTTCTTGGTATCCATAACTTTTTTCATCCCAGGCATCTGCTCAAGGACCTTTTCCTTAACCTTCGCCTCTATGCCGTCAGAGGCGTTCTGTCCGGCTGCAGAGGCCTTGTGTTTTTGTTTTGCCGAGGCCGCTTCGTCGGTAGCGAGATCTTTTTTTATTTTCTTGAACTCCTTGACCGCACCTCCTATTCCTTTTCCTATCTCTGGAAGCCTTTTTGCGCCAAAAATGAGCAACACGATAACGGCAATTATCAATAATTCTGCAGGGCCAAACCCAAACATGCCTTTCTCCTTTATTATTTAAGTGTTATCTTTGCAAGGCCGCCTTGATGGCATTAGAAAAGACCCGCTTTGGGAAACTGAGAGCCTTTTGCCAATTCAATCACGTGGAATCCCCTTGAAATTAAAAGTGCTGCAGTAACTCCAATGCCATGGCCCTCTGGTTTGTCACAGTGAGGTGTGTTGAGGCCGCACGAAGGGCTCTTGTCCTTCATCAAGGCCAGCCTCACGCCAGAGAGCTCAGCGATCCTAACAGCCTCCCGGGCCCCCCTTAGGAATTGCTCTGTCACATCTTGGCCTTCACATGTAATGAGGCGGCCTCTCCCCTCTAAGACATCGCGGCCGTCGCCCCCCTTTATATCTGCGGGCGGCCGGGGAGTGGGGAGCCCCCCTAATTGTTCAGGGCAGACTGGCACTGGCTGAATATGGTCAAAATGGTCCAAGAGCGATTGGTTCAAGGCATGGTCTTGATCGTAGCGGCACCTTATGCCCAACAAACAGGCGCTTATGAGAACTGGCACCTTATGGGTCAAACCGCCTCCTTTTCCTTGAAGACCACCGCCGCCTCCCCCTCTTCTTTGGCCTCGATCCATCCAATGTGAAAGGCGGTCTCGCCCATGGCCTTGAGCCTGAGAAGCACCTCTGAGAGATCATCTTCACTAACCACCACAACAAGGCCGAGCCCATTGTTAAAGATGCGCATCATCTCGGCCTCGGATACCTTGCCAGCCTCCTTGATCAGTTCAAATATGGGATGGGGTGTCCACCTGGACTTGTCGATCACGGCCTTGCAGGAACCAGGCAATATGCGCGGGAGATTATCCACGAGCCCTCCACCGGTTATATGGGAGATTCCATAGAGCTTGAAATCCCGCCTCAGATTATTAATTGTCCTGGCATAGATCCTGGTAGGCTCCAGCAGCTCCTCACCCAGGGTTCTGCCGAGTTCTTCAATATAATCGTTCACGGACATTTTTAGTTCGTCAAAAAATATCCTCCTCACCAGGGAGAAGCCGTTGCTGTGAAGGCCGCTTGATCCTATGCCTATGAGCTGATAGCCCACTGC
>JAMOVZ010000263.1 GCA_027061865.1 Desulfobacterales bacterium | reverse complement strand
AATGTCAAGAAATATTACTTGGCCTTGGTGCACGGGAATATGCCATTGTCTAGCGGAAAGATTGAATCTCTATTAGGGAGGCATCCAAGAAACAGAAAAAAGATGGCAGTCCTCAAGCACAGCGGCAAGCAAGCCCTCACCATTTGGCGTAGAAGGCGCTCACTTGGAGAAGAGTTTGATTTTTTGGATATCCAGATAAAGACAGGCAGAACACACCAGATCCGGGTCCATCTCTCCCATATGGGTCACCCTGTGGTAGGTGACCAAATTTATGGGTATGGAAAAAATTGGTGGAAGAGGAGCAAGTTCTTCTCTAAATTCAACATCCCTCCTCCAGGCCGGCAAATGCTTCACTCCCACCGCCTTTCGTTGAAGCATCCTTCCAGAGGTGAGGATATGGAATTTGTAGCGCAAATACCGGATGATATGGATCAATTGTTAAGGAATCTTACTTCAGCCTTGGAAGAAAGGGCTTGACAAATTTGACATGCCCGCTATAGAGTATAACCCAATAGGTAGTCAGCCTGCCTTTAGGGAATCCGGCGTGAAACGCTGGGGTTCGGGTGTAATTCTTCACGGCTATTCTTCTGAATCGCCAATTCTTTTTCACGGATCAAGTCATTGGGAAAAACTATCCGTACATTGCGCTCTGGTCCTTAGAGGGGTCTTTCACGATACAGTGATCTTCCACTGTTTTTCTCCCTCAAGATAATGATCCGAAAACCTTAGTAGAAAGAAACACTAATGGAGCCATAATTATGAACTTAGTAGAACTAAAAAAGATGAAAATCAGCGAGTTGATGAACCTGGCCAAGGAGTTCAACATAGAAGGGGCCTCCAGGATGCCGAAACAGGACCTTGTTTTTGCCCTGCTCCAGGCCCATTCCGAAAGGAATGGCCTCATTTATGGAGAGGGAGTCCTTGAAATACTTCCAGATGGATTTGGCTTCCTTCGCGCCCCGGACGCCAACTACCTTCCCGGACCTGACGACATTTACATATCACCTTCCCAGATCAGGCGGTTTAATCTCAGAACCGGAGATACCATTTCTGGCCAAATCAGGCCACCCAAGGACTCTGAAAGATACTTTGCCCTTCTAAAGGTAGAGAAGGTTAACCACGAAGATCCGGAAACGGCCAGGGAAAAGATCCTTTTTGACAATCTAACCCCCCTCTATCCTCAGGAGAGGATCAAGCTTGAGACAACACCGGACAACTACTCCACCCGGATAATGGACCTCCTTACTCCCATAGGAAAGGGCCAGAGGGGCCTTATTGTTGCTCCTCCCAGGACGGGCAAGACCATGCTGCTCCAAAACATCGCAAACAGTGTCACTCAAAACCATCCTGAAATACACAAGATCGTACTCTTGATCGACGAGCGCCCGGAAGAAGTCACTGATATGCAGCGGTCCGTGGATGCTGAAGTGATCAGCTCCACCTTTGATGAGCCTCCGCAACGACACGTGCAAGTGGCTGAAATGGTGCTGGAAAAGGCCAAGCGGCTCGTGGAGCACAAGCTGGATGTCCTGATCCTTTTGGACAGCATCACCCGACTTGCAAGGGCATACAATGCCACAGTCCCTCCCAGCGGGAAGATCCTCTCCGGCGGTCTTGACTCCAATGCCCTTCACAAGCCCAAGAGGTTCTTTGGAGCTGCAAGGAATGTGGAGGAAGGCGGTAGCCTGACCATTATCGCCACTGCCCTTATTGACACTGGGAGCCGAATGGACGAGGTGATTTTTGAGGAATTCAAGGGCACGGGCAACATGGAAATCCACCTGGACCGTAAGCTGGCCGACAGGCGCACCTTTCCTGCCATTGATATAAACCGCTCAGGCACAAGAAAGGAAGAATTGCTCCTGCCCGAGTCTGACTTAAACCGGATCTGGATCTTGCGAAAGCTCCTTGCTCCCTTGACTCCGGTGGACAGCATGGAATTTTTGCTTGAAAAAATGAAAGGAACCAAAGATAATAAAGAGTTTCTAGCCTCCATGAGTGACTAGGAGGCGACAAAAAACTACCTAGAGGAGTGAACATGAAACCTGATATTCATCCCCCTTATCATAAGGCAAAGATAACATGTGCATGTGGCTATGAGTTTGAAGCAGGCTCCACCGTTAAGGAAATCAAAGTGGAAATCTGTTCTCAGTGTCACCCATTTTTTACTGGCAAACAAAAGTTAGTGGATTCTGCTGGCCGTGTTGAGCGCTTCAGAAAAAAATATGCAAAGTTTCAAAACCAAAACAAGACTGCCTAAGATTTCTGCGCCCTTTCACGCTTATCCTTTCTCCCACCTATGC
>JAMOVZ010000262.1 GCA_027061865.1 Desulfobacterales bacterium | reverse complement strand
TCTGTGCCAATACCTTTGTCAGTCAAAAATTGTTTTAAGCGATCCCTTTTCTCTTTTGGAACCCTTATTACAAATTGATTATAAATATGCCTGCCCTCCTTTTCAAGAGGCAAAATCACCTGCTCGAGGCCCGCCTGTTCGAAGAGGTCTCGGTACCGCCTGGCATTTTCCCGCCTTTTTTGGGTCCATTGGTCTAGGTATTTTAATTTTACTGTAAGCACTGCTGCCTGAATTGCATCCAGCCTAAAATTACCCCCAATCACCTTGTGATAATATTTCGGACTGGCGCCATGGACCCGCAGTATCTTTAACAGATCAGAGCGAGACTCATCAGATGTGACCACCATTCCCCCATCACCAAAGGCCCCTAAATTCTTGGACGGAAAAAAGGAAAAGCAGCCATATTCCCCCATTGATCCAGCCCTTCTTGCCCCCATACCGGGCCAAGCATATTCTGAGCCAATGGCCTGGGCTGCATCCTCTATTACGCTGAGGCCAAATTTGCGGCTAACCTCCATTATGGGGCCCATGTCAGCGCATTGGCCATAGAGGTGAACAGGGATTATGGCCTTTACTGACTCCCGCTCCCCTTCACTTAAGGCGGAGAGTGACTCCTGGAGTTTTTGGGGATCCATATTGTATGTGTCAAGCTCAATATCCACGAAAAGGGGCCTTGCCCCGGTCCTCACAATGGCCCCAACCGTTGCAAAAAAGCTGTAAGGTGTGGTCACCACCATGTCTCCCGGACCTATACCTTCTGCCATAAGGGATATCAAGAGGGCGTCAGTTCCCGAACTCACGCCCACACCAAACTTGGCACCGCAATAAGAGGCTATCTCTTCTTCCAGTTTCTCAACCTTTGGCCCCAGGATAAACCTCTGGGACTCCACCACCTCCTCTATAGCATCCCTTATTTCCGCCTGGATGGTTTTGTATTGTCTCTTAAGATCCAGCAGTGGAACGTTCACCCTTTTCTCCTCCGCTTCTACTCGCACTTGCAGCCAAAACCAGTGAAATCCACCGTCGTTAAGGTGAGGCTTGCTCAGCCATAAGGTGGGAAAAAATCTCCCAGGTCTTCAGCAATTGTAGCGCATATCTCACTTGGTTATCTTTCTCCAACAGCTCTTTCACCCTTTTGGCCTCTTTGTCCAATTCCTTTTCATTACCCTTTTTCGACTCTTCCTCAGGTTCCTCTCCCTTCATATGCCTGTCCAGGTCTTTTTCTCTTATGAATTTTATTTTTTTCTTTTTCTCTTGCTTCTCAGGAGGGATAAAAGGCAACTCGATATCGGGGGTGATTCCGCTCAATTGTATTGAACGCCCACTGGGTGTAAAGTATCTGGCAGTGGTGAGCCTCAGTGCGGAGCCGTCAGACAGTGGAATAATGGTCTGCACTGATCCCTTTCCAAAGGTCCTGGTACCAAGGATCACGGCCCTCTTATTATCCTGGAGGGCGCCAGCAACGATCTCAGAGGCACTGGCGCTCCCCCCGTTTACCAATACCACCATGGGGTAGAGTCGTGACTTTTTATCCTTGTGGGCCTTGGCCACTATGTCCTGGGAATGTTTTCTGCCTTTCGTGGTCACTATAATTCCAGTGTCCAGGAATACATCTGCCACTTCAATGGCCTGAGACAGCAAGCCCCCAGGATTGTTACGCAGATCCAGGATAAGGCCCTTGAGTTTGCGGCCCCGCTCGAGCTTATTTAGTGCCTTTTTCAGGTCCTTTGCCGTCTTGCTCTGAAAGGTAGATATCCGGATGTATCCAATCTCAGGTGTCAAGAGATGGGCCCTAACACTACGCAATGGAATCACGTCACGGATGATGGAAAATTCCAGTGGCTCCTTTTCCCCTTTTCGAATAATGGTTAGACGAACCTCAGTGCCCTTCGGCCCCCGGATCCTTTTTACCGCATCCATTAAGGTCATATTTTTTGTAGATTTTCCATCTATCTTGACGATCTTATCCCCCGCCTTCAGCCCTGCCTTGTATGCAGGTGTGCCCTCAATGGGCGAGACTACGGTGAGCACTTGGTCCCTTATGGTTATCTCTATGCCAATACCAGTAAAACTCCCCTTTGTCTCTAACATCAGTTCCTGATGTTCTTCCTTGGTCATAAAGGAGGAATGGGGATCCAAGCTCTGGACCATTCCCTTGATGGCGCCATAGATAAGCTTTCCTGTGTCCTGGGGTTCCACATAGTTTTCTTCTATCTGCCTCAGCACCTCCACCAGTAGGTCGAGATTGGCATAAGGCTCTTCGGTGTCGGCCTTTACCGCCTCGCCGCTTCCATTGAGAAACAGGGCGCCGAAGAAGAAGAATAAAAGGAGCGTCCAACTAATAAACATTTTTTTATTCTGTTTCATCATCTATGACCCCACCCATGTGCAATTTTATACATCAAACATAGAGCCTTTTAGTGACCTTAGTCAAGCCTCCGCCCCTTAAAATCTCCTCTTTGATCAGGCATCTGAAAGATTCAACCACTTCAAGGGATCCAGGTTCTTGTCTCCTTTCCGGATCTCAAAATAAAGGCTGGCGCCAAGAGGGCTTCCTTGCTTTTTTATCCTGCCAATAATCTCACCAGCTCTTACCACATCGCCTTCCTCTTTCTTTCTCTCGGCAAGCAGGCCGCTTATGGTGAAGAATTTTTCACCGTGGTTGATGATTATCACCTGTCCGTAGCCCTTCAGCCGACCCGAAAATTCCACCCTGCCAGGGAAAATGGCCTTAACCTCAGCATCCTTTTCCGTCCTTATGAAGATCCCCTTGTAAAGATGGTTCTTCTTGGACCTAAAAAACCTGCTGCCCCTTATGACCTTGCCCTTGCAGGGAAGGGGGAGCCTTCCTTTTTGAGCGGAAAACTTGCCCCACTCAACAGGCCTTTCCGGCGCAGCCCTTTTAACCGCCTTGACGACAGCGTATTTGAGTTCTTCAGAGCCTCCCCCTAACTCTTTGACAGCAGTTTCATAAAACTCTTTTTCTTTGTGGATCTTCATGAGACGAATGACTTGAGATTCCATCTCGCCCTTAAGGGAAGAAAGCCTTTGGCTCTTTTCAACAACTTCTTTTTCTGCCCTGGCCAGTTCGCTTTTTAGCAAGGCGAGCTCTCTTTCTAACCTTATTCTTTGTTCATGAAGAGCTTCTAATGCCTTTCTATCCGACTTCATCAAGTAGCCCAGATAGGTCACCCTTCGCCTGAACTCATCCAAGTCTTTGGCGCTTGCAAGGAACCTCAAATATCCCCGCCTTGCGTACTTATAGATTACGACCAGCCTTTCTGCCAGTCGGGCCTCCACCTTGTCCGCCTCTGCATTTAATTTTTCATATCTCTTCCGCAATCTGGAGATGGCCTCCTTGAGCTCCTTTAGTTCTTTGCCTATGGCTCGGATCTCTTTCCTCTTGCGGAGGACCTTCATCTCCAACGAAGCCAATTCCTCAAGCAGGCCCTTTTCCTTAAAGTCATACACTTCAAGTTTTTTCCTCTCTTCTGAAAGCAGGGCGGAAGCTGTTTTCGAAGGCTGGATTGGATTTGCCCTGCACTCGGGCTGCCCTAAAGCAAGAGACAAAATTATGAAAAGAATGGGGCCGACCAGTTGGGGAAGAACAATCGACACAAGGCCTCCTTCGCCCGCCTCTAAAAAGATATGATTAACAAGAAGAGACCTAGGCACTTATACCTCAAAAAACCGCCCTACCGCCATTAAGCTTCCCAAAAATCCCAGGAAACTGCTGAGTCCCACTATTGCTGTCATATAAAAATGTGGAACGAATACCACCTCCAGCAAGGTAAAGCTTAAAAATATTCCCTTGTTGGATGCCATAATCAGGTAGAAGACAAACAGGCTGACCAGGGCCAACAGACCGCCCGTAGCACCTTGAATAAACCCCTCAATCAGGAAGGGTATCTTTACGAACCAATCAGTTGCGCCCACAAGCTTCATTATCTCTATCTCTTCTTTGCGGGAATATATGGTTAATTTGATCGTGTTCGTCACAATGAAAAGCACGCCAAGGCAAAGCAACCCTCCCAACATCATTCCCCCTACCCTTACCAGGCGCATCACGCCTCGAAAGCGCTTTATCCAGGCCTCGCTGTATTGAACTTCTACAACACCGGGGATGCCCTCCAATTCTCTTTTTATCGAGGCTGGATCTGTTTTGGGCTCTCTGATTGCTATCTCAAAGGAGGCTGGAAGGGGGTTTCTAGTCAGCCCCTCCACTAGTTCAGACTGGGGCCCAAGGGCACTTTTAAGTTCTATCAAGGCCTCTTCCTTTGAAATGAAACGCTGGATCTCCACCCCTTCTCTGGAGGAGAGGGCCTGCCTGATCACGGCAATTTGTCTTTTTGGGAGATTATCCTCTAGATATACGGACATGGTAATGGAGCCACCCCAGTTCTTGATCCACCCCTCCACGTTCACCAATAGCAACAGAAAAACCCCGAGAATCAAGATGGCAATGGATATCGTGCCAAGGCTGATCAAGTGGATCAACTTGTTCTGGGAGATGTTCAGCAAGGCTTGACGGATAAAATAAAGGAGTTTGCCCAAACTTCAGTCCTCCTTAATCACCCTGCCCTTTTCCAGATAGATCTTTCTAATGGCAGTGCCTTTTAATAGCTCCCTATTGTGCGTTGCCACTACGACAGTGGTGCCTTTCATGTGGATGGTTCGAAACAGCACCATAATCTCACGGGTTAGATCCGGGTCGAGATTACCCGTTGGCTCGTCTGCCAGCAGGATCAAGGGGTTTTTCACAATGGCCCTTGCAATGGCCACCCTTTGCTGCTCTCCACCTGATAGTTGAAGCGGATAGGCTTCTTCCTTTTTGATTAAGCCTAAAGAGCGTAAGGCCTGACGGGTCTTTTTTCTTACATAAGAGGGATTGGCGCCTGTGACCTCTAAGGCCAAAGCAACGTTTTGAAATATTGTCTTATTGTTCAATAACTTGAAGTCTTGAAAAACAAACCCTATACGGCGCCTCAAAAGGGCGATCTGTTTTCGCCTTATTCTACCCAAGTTTATCCCATTTATCAGGATGTGGCCGCTGGATGCCTTCTCAGCACCAAACATTATCCTGAGAAGCGTGGTCTTTCCAGCACCACTCGGCCCTGTAACAAAAACAAACTCACCCTTTCGCACCCTGAAGCTTACATCCCTCAAGGCCGGAGTTCCGCCGAAGCTTTTATATACATGAAACAGTTGGATCATGCTCTTTTATGTTAACAGCATTCCTGTGATGATCACATCTTTCCTAAGGCCCGCAGAAGCCTTGCCTCGGCAATTTTGTGCTCGTAAAGGGCGTCGAAGTAATTCTTTCTCGCTTTGGTAAGGAGTGTCTGGGCATCCAGCACTTCTGTGGATGTAGTAACTTGGACCTCGTACCTCTTGCGGCTCACCCTTAAATTCTCTTCAGCTTGCTCTATGGCCTTTTTTGCCCGAGGGATATTTTCCTCTGCCTCTTCCAGGTCTGAAAAGGCGCTTTTGACTTCAAGCCTGATTTGGTCTTCCATGGAGTTGCGGAGATAACTCAGTTCTTGTCGCAGCATCTCCTTTTGCCTTACCTGGTAATGGGTCTTCCCCCACTCCCAAAAGGTCCAGGTAAGTACGGCTGAAGCCTCCCAGTAATTGGCGTCATGGTAAGGGCTTCCTGAAACATTGGGCTCGTCACCCTCCTTGATGTAATTGTACGAAAAGACTATCTCCGGAAAATACTTGCTTTTGGCTAGCCGGATCTCTTGTTCTGCCTGAGCTATCTTGAGATCCAGCACCCTGATTTCAGGCCGCTGCTTCAAGGCTTCGGAGATCAGCGCTGTAAAATCCTCCTCTTGAGGCTGAAACTCAGAGATGTCTTCAAGTTCTAAAGGGGCATCGACTGGCCGCGACATCACTGTGTTCAGCCTTGACTTTGCAAGGGTCAGGCGATTTCTGGCCTTAACCAGCTCGTGGCGGGCGTCCATCAACTCAACTTCGGCCTTCAAGAGATCGTTTACAGGGATCATTCCAACTTCATGGAAATTCTTTGCCACCTTGAAGTGAGAGTTAAGGGCCTCTACCGCCTTCCTGGCTACCTCTACACCGTGGCGGGCCCGGAGCACATTGAAGTAAGCGATCTTTGCCTCTAAGGCCAGATTCAACTTTTCAAGCTCAAGCTCCAACTGGGAGATGTCAATGCCCAAGCGGGCCAGCTCATATTTGCTGAGCAGGGCAAATCCGGTAAAGATAGGTTGAGTCAATGTGGCACGCCACTGGTAGTTGTCAACCGTGCTCAGCTTTGAAGGAGGGATCTGGACACTCCCTATTGGCGGGGGCAGATTCAGCACAGAGCCAGGGCTCTCCTTTGCCTCGCTGAACCTGGTGTAACCGTAACTTGTGCTGAGTCTAGGCAAAAAGTCAGCCCTGGCTTGCTTCCTCAAGGCTACAGCTTGTGCGATCCTCTGTTCTTTTGCCTTGATGGACCAATTATGGGAGATTGTATAAGAGACCACCATTTCTAAGGTGAACAAATGATCAGAGCCTTGGGATCTGGCTGGAGCGGGAGATATAACAAAGAGAAGGCAGACTGATAAAGCTACCCAAGAAAACAGCCAAATCCTCCCTTCCATTTCTCCTCCTTTACTTGAAACAGATCATTAATCTGAACCATCATAAGGAATTGCCATAACTATTAGGGCAATGGACCTTCCATGTCAATTGGACAAATCTAGCACTCTGCCTTTTCATGGCCCAGCAAAACCATCCGTTCCCGTGCGGCTTCGTCCCTCTTTTTTTCCCACTCATCCCACTGGAGCTTTAATTCTGAAAGCTCCTTTTCCAAGGCCGTAATCTTTTCCTTTTGACCAGTTGTCTTTGATTGCGCTAATGCCTTTTTCTTTTCCCTTACTTTCTCCTTGATTTCCCTCAGCCGGTTAAGGGCCTCTAACTCTTTCTGCGTAGGGATCTCCACCTTTCCAGGGCAAGAGGGCTGTATGGGAAGCTCTCCTGTATTTTTAGCCATCATTCTCCACCCCCTGCGTATTTCATGTGCCACCAATACCAACACAGGGTATCACCCTGCGGAAAAATTTTCCACAAAGATACATTTCCCTTCTCCTTGACCTTCTAGGAAACCGGCCTTATGATTGCATGAACTTCCGAAGCGCTCTAGGAGATCCGAACCGGGGAAAATATAGCAGAGGAGAGTTAGCCATGAACATAGTAGGCAATATACATGGATTCTTTTGGACAGATTTCTCTGTCAACAACTGTAATACCTATTTGGTAAAGAGCGACAAGAATATCCTCATCGATCCCGGCCACTACCAATTATTTGGTCATGTGGTAGAAGGCCTATTATCCTTGGGGCTGGGTCCTGATGACATAGACTTGGTGATCGTAACCCATGCCCATCCCGACCATATAGAGGGGGTCAGGCGTTTCATGAATAAGAAGGCAAAAATTGCTGTGGGCGAGATCGAAATGGAATTTCTCCGGGAGATTGCACCCCATTACGGGGAGGTATTGGGAATCACCGACTTTGAGCCGCACATATTGCTGAGGGAAGGGAGCCTGGAGGTAGGCCGGGTTGGCTTTGAGGTGCTCCATACCCCCGGCCACTCTCCTGGGTCCATTTGCCTTTACATGCCGTCGCACAAGGTCCTCTTTACAGGTGATGTCATATTTAATGGCGGCGTGGGCAGGACAGATTTACCCGGAGGGGATGGTTCAGCGTTAAAGGAGAGTATCAAGCGCCTCTCACGGCTTGAGGCGGAATATGTGTTACCGGGCCACGGGGAGATAGTCGCCGGGAGGGAAAATGTAGAGGCAAATTTCAGGGAAATAGAGAGCTTTTGGTTCGGCTACATATGAGACAGGCATTAGGCATGCATGAAGATCACATGCCTCGGTGAGGCAGGCTCAAGGCAAAAGGCCAAATGTTTGTTGACCCCAGCTCACTCATATTTTGCCATGCCGCCAAATAAAAAAACTAGAAGGCCTTTCATTGACTTTGATCTTCGACAGCTGGAAATATTCTGCAAGGTGGTGGAGCTCAAGAGCTTTTCCAAGGCCGCAGAAGCCGTGTTCCTGGCCCAGGCATCAGTCAGTGAAAGGATTTCAACCTTGGAGGCCATGATTGGCACAAGATTGCTGGATCGCTTGGGCCGAACCGTGCTTCCTACTGCTGCTGGCAGACGCCTTTACGCTCTGGCAATAGAGCTTCTGGAAATGAAACGGGCTGCATGCCTCGAGATGGAAGATTTCTTGGGCCTCAAGAAGGGTGAGGTAGAAATGGGGGGCAGCACCATCCCGGGTGAGTACATACTCCCAAAGATTATAGGTCGTTTTCATGAAAAATATCCAGGAATCTCAGTTAACATGTCTGTTGGAGATAGCAGACAAATCGAGTCAAGGGTCGTGGAAGGGTCTCTGGAGCTGGGGGTGATAGGTTATAAGAGCACCAACAACAGGATTGAGCAATTCAGGCTCTGGGAGGATGAGCTAGTAGTGGCCGTACCAAAAGGGCATGCCCTTTATGGCCGGAGCAGGATACCCGGAGAGGAGCTTCCCGGATGGCCTTTCATCATTAGAGAGCCGGGCTCAGGAACTTTCAGGATGTTCAAGCAACATCTGGAGAGGGGATTGGGTATGGATGTAACAGGATTTCACGTTGTGGCATCCCTTGGATCCTCTACAGCCGTGAAAGAGGCCATCAAGGCTGGGCTCGGGATATCAATTCTGTCCATTCATGCCATTGAGGCCGAAGTAAACGAAGGTATTTTGAAGCCCCTCCGAATCAAAGGGCTGCCAATGAAACGTTACTTCTATCTCGTCCATGACAAGAGGAGGACGCTTTCGCCCCTTGCCCAGGCCCTTAAAAAGTTCTTGCTGGAATGGCATCAACCTTGACAAACGCGCTCCTCCCTCACCTAAACGCCAAAGAAGCCTTTAGAGGTCGCAGCGTAGACAACGCCTTGCCTCTGCAAGGGCTGCCTTTTCGTCCAACCCTAGTTCCACTTCCCTGAAGTTGGCCTTTCTCTCAACCACAGGCAGCTC
>JAMOVZ010000261.1 GCA_027061865.1 Desulfobacterales bacterium | reverse complement strand
TTTCACTAAAAAACTTGCCAAGACGGCCTTCCCCCTTAGCCCTCTCAGGTTTCGGTACAAGCTCTTCAAAGCGATTTCATGTAGTCAGTTGGGACAGATGAACGAGGCCGAGAGGCACTGGAGCATTATAGACAGGGTGGCGCAAAGTCCCTTGTTGCCCCTCATGCCCTATGAGAGGGTGTATCTAAGACTTCCCAAAGCGATCTTCTTTCACCTGGACAGGAGCGAGTTCTCAGAGGCAGAGGGTATTATCAACGCCGCCATATCGGTGTTGAAGACCCAGGATCCAGAGCACCGCTTGGCCTGGGCCTATCTCTTCAAGGGCTTGATTCTCAGGGAGAGGTTCCTGCACCGGGAGGCCGTGGGCTATCTGAAGCAAGCCCTTCGCCTCAATAGGAGGTTCAATCTCTCCTTTGCCTCCCAGGCAGCGGCCTTTCTGGCGTTTACAGCGGCAGAAGAAAGAATGGGGGAGGCCAAACAGTTACTGGATGAGGTAGAGGATTTTGCCTCTTTCGATTACTCAAGGTGGACGGAGATCCTTTCCACGCTGGCAAAGTGCTATCATACGGGAAATCCTGCCCTGATCAACAGGCTGGTGACAGATGCCTTCAACATGGCCTCTGCCTCTGGTCTCACCTTCCTAAAGGCCCAAGCGGCCTTCACCGCAACTCGCTTCCCAAAGGCCTTCGGCCAGAAGCAGGTGGCGGCCATGCTCTCCAGTGTCTTCGAGGACGCTGAGCGTATAGGCATGCCCCACAGGAGTCTGCGTTGCATACTCCACCTTTTCGACTCGGATCCTTCCGTACTAGATGGGCTGGGGGAGGAGAAGCTCAGGTCGGTGCTACTGGAGGCAGGTCGCAAAGATCTGGGCTTTGTCATGCATGCCGTGACACCCCAGACCGTCGATAGTTTCTTAGAGTGGTGCCTGGACAGGGGGCTATGGTCAGAGGTATTTTTACAGCACGTCCCTGAGGCCAACACTTCCTTGGCGGAACGCCTTATCTCCCGATGGGATCATCTGCCAAGGGAGGCCAGGGAATATGCCCTACAGCTCTTCGAAAAACTCAGATACAGGCCGGCCCTTGGCCCGCTCAAGAGGTGGGTGAGGGCTGGTGAGGAGGCGAGTCCCCAACTCCTTTCCGAGGCAACCAGGACCATCGAACACCTGGAACAGGCGGCCCCGCTTCCCCTTTTCATCCGTTTTTTCGGCGGTTTTTCTCTCCATGTGGGAGACAGGGTGGTGGAGAGATGGCCGAGACAGAGCGCCCTGGATCTCTTCAAGTTCTTGGCGGTGAACAGGGGCCGACCCATATCCTTTGAACGCCTTGCAGATATATTCTGGCCTGGAAAGTCGCTGAAAAGAGCCAAAAGCAGCCTATGGGCGGCGGCCTCGGCCATAAGGGCGGTGCTGGAACCCGAGTTGATGCCACGGGAACCTGGACGCTACCTCCGGGTCTCTGGGGAAAACTATCTGCTAGACCTCCCAGAGGAATCCTGGTTGGACATTGATGAGTTCGAAGAGCTTGTCAGGAGGGGTAGATCCCTGGCCGGTTTGGGCTCTAAGGAAGAGGCACTGGAGGCCTTCAGCAAGGCCAGGACCCTCTATCAGGGAGACTTCCTCCTGGAGGACCTCTACAAGGATTGGACCCTATTTTACAGGGAGCGCTTCTTGAGCAAGTATATGGAGGTTTTGGAGGAGATCGGGCGTCTGTGTCTTGAGCTTGGAAATATTTGGGGGGCCAGGGATGCCGCTGAAGAGTTGGAAGCCCTGGATCCCTTTTCTGAAGATGCGTGCCTCCTTCTTATGAAAAGCTATTTCGAGGAGGGAAAGCGGCTAAAGGCCATCAGACACTTCAAGAAGTTCACCGAGAGGCTTCAAAGAGAATTTCAAGTTTCCCCAGGCAGTCGCCTTCAGCGCTATTACTCTATGATTTCCAGCTAAGGGCTCTCCCTTCTGAACCGCCCCGGGTATGTTGGAGAAAGAACGTATTCACCACAGTGATCGAGGTGTATAGTATTTGTCGATCCGGTACATAGAGCTGCTTAGCAGAGGCGGGGATGGAGTCATCGGCAGGCAGCGTAGGGACTCATATGACAACGCTTTGGCGGAGACGGTGATAGGGTTGTACAAAACGGAGGTAATCAAACATCTAGGGCCGTGGGACTCACACAATAAAGCCTTCGGAACCCGGGGTGGCTCATTATCTCAATTCAGTCCTTGAGATGAGTGGGGTCATTCGTCAATAATTGAGTATCATGGATCAGGTATATCTGAGATCTATGTAAAAAATTACCATAATCCTGGGGA
>JAMOVZ010000260.1 GCA_027061865.1 Desulfobacterales bacterium | reverse complement strand
TTTGGCTCGCCTGTCACTTGCATTGGCCGTGAGGACCAGGATGCGGGCAGCAGGGTCAAATGACTTGATTTCCCTGGAGGATTCGTATCCATCCATAACAGGCATGTTGAGGTCCATTATCACCAAATCAGGCAAAAAACGCTTGTATTTCTCTACCCCTTCCTTGCCATTGAAGGCCTGATCAACCTCATAGAAACCCTCAGCCTCCAATGCCTCTGAGAGGAGAAGGGTGAGGGGCCGTTCATCGTCCACTATCAGTATCTTTTGAGTCATGGTGGGCCTCCTCCTTTTTGGGGAGAATCTCAGGTTGGCCTACGCAATAAAGGTAATCGATATAAAGATTGAAAGTCAATAAAAAAATACAACATCTTGTATTTCCTCCTTTTTTCATCCACAGATATTGTATATAAGTTATACTAAATTAACACAAACAATATGGCCTGCTTCGGCCTTGACTAAACCCCTTAAAGCCTATAAGTAAATCTCTAAATATGATTTTATCCAGAATGGCTCCAGAGGTTTTGGCCCAATATGCCCACTAAATACATAATTGTTACAGGTGGAGTCCTATCAGGGCTCGGAAAAGGTATAGCAGTTGCCTCTATTGGGCACCTGCTCTCCTCCCGTCTAAAGATCATTCCCATAAAGTGCGACGGCTACCTCAATGTTGACCCTGGCACTATGAACCCCTTTGAACACGGAGAGGTGTTCGTGCTTGATGACGGGGGCGAGGTGGACATGGACTTTGGCCATTATGAGCGCTTCCTGGGGATCTCATGCAAGTCCAAATGGAACCTCACCATGGGCAAGGTCTTTGAGATGGTGAGGCAGAAAGAGAGGCGGGGCGATTACCTGGGAAAGACCGTCCAGTACATACCGCACGTGACAGATGTCATTAAAGGCCATATCTTTGAGGTGGTAAGGGAAGAGAGACCTGATCTTGTGCTGGTGGAAATCGGGGGGACCGTGGGCGATATTGAAAATGAACTGTTCCTGGAGGCCATGCGCCAGATGAAAGAGGATGTGGGTAGAGGAAACATCCTTTACATCCATCTCACTTATGTCCCTATTCCCTATGGAGTGAACGAACAAAAATCCAAGCCCACCCAGCAGAGCGTAAATCTCCTGAAGCAACGAGGAATATTTCCTGATATCATAATTGGCAGGTGCTCCGAGTTTTTGACTCAAGAGGTTCGGGCAAAGATATCCAACTTTTGTGATGTTGAGCCAGAGGCAGTGATCACTGGCCTGGATGTGGAGGATATTTATGAGATCCCCCTTATCTTTGAGCGAGAAGGCCTCCCTGAAATCATCCACAAGAAACTCAATATTTACAGTCCCCCTGATCTGAGGAAATGGAAGAAGTACCTTGAGAATATCAATAACCCCTCCGGTGAGATCACGGTGGCTATTTGCGGCAAGTATACCAAGCTTGCCGACTCCTATGCCTCCATAGTCGAGTCCTTCAACCACTGCTCCGCCCACCTCAAATGCAAGGTCAACCTTAGATGGATTGAGACTACAGATGTAGAGGACACTTCCGCCCTCCAAGGGGTCGATGGAATTTTGGTGCCAGGCGGTTTTGGTGTAAGAGGGACAGAGGGCAAGATCCAGGTGATCCGCCATGCCAGGGAGAACCATATTCCATTCCTTGGGCTGTGCCTTGGGCTTCAGCTCTCGGTAATTGAGTTTGCACGCAATGTGTGCGGGCTAGAAGGAGCAAACTCCACTGAAATGGACCCCGACACACCACACCCTGTGATCGATATCCTCCCGGAGCAAAGGAATATAAAAGAAAAGGGGGGCACCATGAGGCTTGGGGCCTACAAAGCCATACTCAAGGAAGGCTCCCTTGTCCACAAGCTCTATGGCAAAAAAGAAGTCTATGAAAGACACAGGCACCGCTATGAAGTGAATCCCGATTACCACCAGATACTTCAAGAAAAAGGCATGCTGTTTTCAGGAATTTCAGAGGACGGAAGGCTTGTCGAATTTATCGAGCTGCCAGAGCATCCCTTTTTTGTGGCTACCCAGGCCCATCCAGAGCTAAAATCCAGAATGGAAAAACCTGCCCCGCTCTTTTTTGGCTTTGTGAAGGCCTGCATGGAGCCGGCGGGCAGATAAACGGAAACTGGACCATGACCCAGGTAATTGATCTTCAAAAAGGCCGTCTGCGCCTTGCGGTCAAGAAGGGATTTAGAAATTGGGAGAGCCAGTTTGAGGAATCTTTTGGCCCGGAAACCAAGCTCTCAATGCTCTCCACAAAGACTATATCTTATCTTGCCCAAGGGAAGGACAAGGGCACCTTTTATCTCTATGACCTGATCATGAACCTGGAAAACCTCGGCTCTGCCTTCGAGTTTGAAGAACTGGACTCCAAGGCCAAAATGGCGGTGATCGACAGGTATCTATTCCTCCTTGACAGGATCAGATTTGAATGTATGAGGCGGTTAGGATGGCTTGAAAGCTATCCAGGTGAAAATCATACCCTGGTGGAATTGATCACGGAATTTGAGCGCCTGGCCCCCAGCCTCCATGCCAAGGTCCCTAAATTGAGCAAAGATCACCCCGCCTATGGGCACTTTGCCTCACTTAACAGCTTTGACCAGGAAACCCTTGTAAGAAAGCTGATTCCAAAGGCCCTCAGGGAGATTCAGGACTCTTCCGAGACCTTGTAGACCTTGTCGTTGGGTCTGACCCGCTGGCTAACCTTTAGCCCGACCAGGTCTCCTGGTTTTGCCTCATCCACCGGCCGGTTATCGATCTCCATGCTGGTTACGGTCTGTGTAAAATCAGTGGTATGCCCCTTGAAATGGAGAGTATCTCCCTTTTTTATGCTCCCGGCCTTAACCTCGAGGGCCGCCACACTGGGTTTTGCGAAGAACTTTACAATTACTCCCACTTCTTCTTCCGCCATTTCCTATTCTCCTCCTGTTTGTTTTTAACCCTTTGTATCGCCAAGGAATTTCTTTGTCAAGGAAGGCTGCCTCCAGAGGGTTTGTGGGTTGCACGCAATCCCAATATGGCTTATGATCTAGCAACTGCATATTGGTTTTGAGGAGTGTTATGGAAGAATACAAAAAGGAATTTGCATTGGTGCTGGCCGAAACAGGTGCCCTCTTTTTTGACCACGGCCTCACCCTCAAGGATGGAAGGCCCACCCCATATTTCGTAAACATGGCAATGTTCAAGACAGGAAGGTTGAGCCGTAAACTGGGCTCCTTTTTTGCCGCCATGATGGTTTCAAACAATATTGCCGGACAGACCGATATAGTCCTAGGGCCCTCATACAAAGGAAGTGCCATTGCACAGGCCACTTGCAGTGCGCTGTGGGAAGAATACGGAATTGATCTGTTCTTTGAATACGACAGAAAAGAGCCTAAAGGCCATGGCGAGGCCTCCACAAAACAAAGCCTGTTTGTAAACAATTCCTTCTTTGATGGATGCAGGATATTTGTGGTGGATGATGTGGCAACCTCCATGGGCACAAAGTACGAACTCTTGGAAAAGGTGGACCGCCAAGCATCCAGTGATTCTTTTGATTACAATATTGTTGGAGTTGGCATCGGTATAGACAGGGAGCAGACAGGGCCTGTCTACGGCACACAAGGCCGTGTGATCTTGGGAAAAAGGGGGATAAACGCGGTGGAGGAATTCTCAAAAAAGACCGGGGTGCCCGTATATCCTGTTGCCGGAATCGGGGAAATTGTGGATTTTCTTTACAAGGAACAGGTCCCTGTCCTCATAAAAGGAGAAAAAAGGCCCATTGATGAAAAGACCAAGAAGGCCTTTGATGAATATCTGGCCGTCTATGGCACTGGCTCAGGCAACTGAAAGGGAGTAGATGGGAAAAACTGAATCTCTTAAACACATGATAAAGGAACTCTTGGACAAGGCCCAGCCCCGTGAGGTCGAGGCCCAAGGGGGGCAATACAGGCACGCGGCAGTGCTTGTCCCTCTGGTGCTTGATGAGAAGGGGTGCAAGATACTCTTTACCAAAAGGACTCACAAGGTGGATCAGCACAAGGGGCAGATCTCGTTTCCGGGTGGGGCAGTGGATGACACTGATCCCTCCATTGAGCACACAGCCCTTCGGGAAGCAGAAGAAGAGGTGGGCCTGAGCCCCCAAGTGGTGGAAATTGCAGGAAGGCTGGATGACACCCTCACCCTTGTCTCCAACTTTGTGATACATCCTGTGGTTGGCATCATTCCAGCCCACTATGAGTACAATCTCAATAGTTTTGAAGTTGAAAGGATCTTACAGGTTCCCCTTACTGCATTTAGCTCCTGCACTCCAGAGGAAGAAGGCAGATTTACATACCAGGATGTCACATACAAGACACCGTGCTACAAGTATGACGGAGAAGTAATATGGGGGGCTACTGCCAGGATTATGCAAAACTTCATGGAGGTTGTGGGCAGGAAATTACTCTTGCTGGAACAAGGCCAATAGTTTAAGATGGTTGATAAAGGGTCGGGACGTGGCTCAGGCTGGTAGAGCACCGCGTTCGGGACGCGGGGGTCGCTGGTTCAAATCCAGTCGTCCCGACCAGACTTATATTGTCAACACCAACTTTCCAATTGTCTGCCCCGATTCAAGGTCCCTGTGAGCCTTGGCTGCTTCCTCAAATGCATAGCTCTTTACCGGCATGGATGGCAAAAGCCCCTTGGCATCCCAGCGCAAGAGTATCTCCATGATTTTTCGGAAAGGCTCAACTTTGTCGAAGAGGTATATCAAGTTGAAGCCTGCAACAGTCTTATTGCTGGTTGTAAGGTCAAATGGGCTGAAACGGGGGGTTTTGAGGTAATACCATAGAAGCTTTGGGATGTTCTTCTTGCCAGATGGTGAAAACATTGAGGCGAATCCATAAATTATCAGTCTTCCCTGGGGCCTTAAATGCTCATAGGACCCCTTGAGGGTGGAGGCCCCATTTGCATCCAATATTAGGTCCCAGCCCTCTGGGCTGGCCTTTTCAGCCTCAGCCCACAAGTCTTGTGTTTCTTTATCGATTACAAGGTCGGCTCCTGCCTTGGCTGCCGCTTCTCGCTTGTGGCTTCTTCCCACCACGGCGGCACAGAAGTTTCCATTTATTCGTAAGAGATGGAGTGCTGCAGTGCCCACGCCTCCTGCGGCCGAGTGGAGCAGCACCTTGTCAGGCTCGCTCAAGTGGCCCACGTGGTGGATCCCATAATAGGCTGTCAGATATACCACAGCAAATGTGGCCCCCTTCTCGTAACTCCATGCTTCCGGCATGGGCCATAGTTGATGAGATGGGCAATTTATTGAAGAAGCATATCCCCCAAATCTGCACACGCCAAACACCCTGTCACCCTCTGAGAACTCATGGACCTCTTCACCAACCTCTCTGACCACCCCAGAGAACTCAAGCCCCGGGGTCAGCGGATACAGGTCCTTGGCAGCCCTGTATAGTCCAAGCCGCACGGCAATGTCGGCAAAGTTGACTCCACAGGCCTTAACCTCTACTTGTGCTTCTCCAGGGGCGGGAGGGCCGATTCGGTCATCAGTTATCTGAAGGGCATCGTGCCCCCCTGGTTTTTTTATTATTATCCTTTTTCGTGGTGAGTGAGGCATCTCAGGCGTTGGTTCGGGAGGATGCTGCCACGGAGGAAGGGGAATCTCTCAGATCTTTCAGCCAGGTCTTTAGCAGCTCCATGGCTATTGGGTTTTCAAGCTCTGGCAGGTTTCCAGTGGCTAGGGCTGGGACAAGCCATCTAAGTGAGGTCCTTACATCCTTCACAGTGACCACGATTCCCTTTGTTTCTAACATGCGGTCACGAAATCGGAGGGTGGATTTTATAATACAAGAAAAGAATCTGCGGGAAGACTCATCTAGGTGGCAATCTGAAGACTCTAAACCCCTAAACAATTCCTCAATGCTAAGCTCTCCCAATTTTATACCTTTCCGCCTTGAACTAACCTGGCAAAGTGTTCAAAGGATCTGTCCCAAGTGGCTTCCGCCTCTTTAGGGAAACAGCACCCTGGCAGCTGGCGCATCTTCAGATGATAGGATATACACTCGCAACATATTCCCTTTTTCTCGCAGGGATCATAGGTGCAGTTACACTTTTGAAGATTTATCTCCTTTTTGCATTCCATCATTCGCGCTCCTTGGCCGCTTCCGGTCCCCCGCCCTTGTCCAGCCTCTCCAAAAATTCTCTGAACCATGGAGGATTAGCCAACAGTATATAGATTAGAAAAAGTGCCGTCAACGGTAAGAAAAACACCACCAAATCAACTGTCAAAATACCTGCTGAAAGCAATATACGATTTGCCAAAGACACCTTAAATCCTCCCTCCTTGGGTTTTAAAGTTGCCACAACCATGCTCAAACATCCACCCCAAATTGCATATCCTTGGTCTCACACTCTTTATCCCCAATTCGGGAACCAGTAATTTTTGATAAAAGGACCAAAAATCTCCAGTAGCCCCACATCACACATTTCCCATTCCCCTCACATTATTACCCAAAATCAGGCCTGACCAAAATGGGTAAATTTCGCCCTGGCTCGAATTTATTTCATAAAGTTATCAGATTGCCGAAATTCTTCTTGACATGAGTGTTCAAATTATGAACACTTTGCCGGTCATCTATATTGCACATGGAACGGGAAGACATACATATCCTTCGGCTTATGGGCGAGGTGGAAAGGGGTGAGTCTTTCAGCCAAAGGGAGCTGGCCCGCCGCCTGAACCTCTCCCTTGGGCTTGTCAATACATTTATCAAGCGATTGGTAAACAAAGGCTATTTTAAAGTAAAGACCCTCCCAAGGAACAGGGTAAAGTATCTCTTGACCCCCAAAGGGCTTGCTCAAAAGAGCAAGCTCACAGTGGCATATCTTCGCTACTCGGTGAATTTTTACAGAGAAATCAAGCAAATGCTCCTAGACAAGTTCAAGGAGATGGAACAAAGAGGAATGGCAAAACTCTTATTCTATGGCTCAGGGGAGGTGGCAGAGCTAGCCTATCTATACCTTCAAATGACCCCATTGTCGCTAGTAGGCGTGGTGGATGAAGAGAGAATTGGGAATAACTTTTTTGGCATTCCCATCGCGGGCAACCATAGGTTAGAGGACAAGGATTGGGATGGCATCCTGCTTACCCGCCTTGATTACCTGGAGGCAGATTTGGAGTTTTTGCTTGAACAACGGATTGCGCTTGAAAGGATAGCAGTACTATGAACCTGGACCGACTCAACTGGTATGCCTTGCACACCAAGAGCCACTTCGAGCAAAAGGTCTGCGATGGGCTTACTAAAAAATCCATTGAGGCCTTTTACCCACGGGTCCAGGTAATGAGCAGGCGGAGGGATCGGAGAAAAAAAATCTTGGCCCCAATGATTCCTGGTTACGTATTTGTAAGAACCCATATGAGGCCTGAGGATTACCACCGCATACTTAGGACCACAGGGGTGGTTCGCATGGTTGGCTTCCAGGGAAGACCTGTGCCTGCAAACGAAGAAGAAATAGCCTCTCTCATGATCCTGGATGGCACGGACAGGACTGTCCAGAATCGCGATTATGTGGCCAAGGGAGACAGGGTAATGATAATGGAGGGCCCTTTGAAGGGGCTGATCGGCTTTTACATACGCCACAAAGGGAAATCCGACAGGGTAGTAGTGAGCGTGGAGTTGCTGCGCCGCTCCGTAGAAGTGGAAATAAATGACTGGGCCCTTGAAAAAATAACATAGCCAAATGGTTGTGCCCTCCAGTTGTATCCGTGTTGGGCCACAACCAGCCCATTCCCCCTGGCTTTACGCTTATTAATTGGGCTTTTTATTAATTATTTCAGGTGGTTATCAATATCGGCGCTATGAAGCCGAAGGGGCGGAGCTATGCTCCACTTTTCAAATCCTGCTTTGCAATTTACACGTAAGCCGTGTACACTTATTAAGTAATCGTAGGAAGCCTTACATTCCTCTTTTATTGACCGGGAAATGAAGGGAGGAAACCCATGCCCAATATTACTATCTCATTAGATGAAAGCCTCTTAAAGCAGGGGCGCCTTTATGCTCAAAAGCATCGTACGACCTTGAATGCACTGATAAGGGAACAACTCAAGAGAACAGTCATGAAGGAGAATAACGAGTGGTTGGACGAGATCTTTTCCTTGGCCGATAAGCTCGGTGCGCGCTCAAAAGGGCCCAGATGGAAAAGGGAAGAGATCTACGATGTCTAAGGTCTTCATAGACACAAGTATACTAATTTACTCAATAGACGGTTCCTACCCTAAGAAAAAGGACAAATGTAGGGCTCTACTTAAATCTCTCCGTGGAGATCCTTCAGGGGTTATTTCTACCCAAGTAATGCAAGAGTTTTTTGTTGTCGCTACTAAGAAATTAGGCTTGGATCCTTTAGTGGCGAAGGATTTGTTATCCGGATTTGCGAACTTTGAGACAGTACTGATAACCCAGGACATGGTTTTTGAAGCAATAGACATAAGTATCATCAAGCGGCTTTCGTTTTGGGATGCCCTTATTGTGGCTGCCGCAGAGAGTGCTAACTGCTCCGTTGTTTGGACGGAAGCTCTCAATCCTGGCGAGACTATCCGTGGTGTGAAAATAGTGAATCCCATCTAATCTTAAACACTATCCAATTCCAAAATTCCCCCCTGGTGGGAGGGGACTATGGGGAGGGGGAACATATAAGATGAAAATACTTATTACAGGAGGAGCAGGGTTCATTGGCTCACATCTGGCTGAGAGGCTTTTGGAGTTGGGCCACGAGGTGTTTGCCATAGACAATCTGTGGACAGGAAAGCTCAGCAATCTGGAAGCCATTCAGAACCATGAAAGATTCCACCTGGTAGTAGATACCATCCTGAATGAATCTGTAATGAATGAGCTGATTTTTAAGGTGGACCATGTATACCACCTTGCCGCCGCCGTTGGTGTTAAGAATATCATGGACCACCCAGTTGAGACCCTTGAGACCAATGTGAAAGGAACAGAGGTGGTGCTCCGCCTTGCAAACAAGTTCAAAAAAAAGGTGTTTGTCGCCTCCACATCTGAGATATACGGGAAGCATGT
>JAMOVZ010000259.1 GCA_027061865.1 Desulfobacterales bacterium | reverse complement strand
CAAAACATGGCCTTGCTACATGGAAGGCTGGGGCCGAAGCAATAGGCAGTGGCAGTGCCAGCCCTGCATGCGTATTCCCACTCAGCTTCGGTGGGTAGCCTGTATGTGCCGCCGCCTGTCTTGTTCAGTTTATCGATAAACTTCATGGCATCGTACCATGAGACTCTAGTGACGGGGAATTGGCCTTTACCCCTTTTCTCAAAAAAACTCTCCCCCATCACTGCCCGCCATTGCCGGTTTGTCACTTCTGTAACCTGTAAGTAAAAAGATTTGGATATAGTGACCTTGTGCTGGATTTCATCCCTGTTGCGGTGCGGTTCATCAGGAGGACTGCCCATGATAAAACTCCCAGAAGGGATCAGGACGAACTCCATTCCGAGGGAATTTCGAATCTTCTTTTCAAGTCCCAATCCCACAGAAGGATAAAAAATCCAAAGGCATGCCACAGCCAGCACAAAAATAAGAGACTTCCATCCCCGGCTTCTAAATAATTGCACAGCACATATCCCTCCAAATTTCTGAAGGCTTCAGTATGATAAGACAACTTAAAGATTACAGCTAACATATAAACATGTCAAAGTTTCTCTGCCAATGCCTTGACTCTTGCCCTTTTAACCTATAACTTTGCCAATATGAATTATCCTGACTTCTCCGACAAGCAGGAAGGGAGGGATACCATGGATCTGTTCGGGGCTATAAAAGGCAGGCGCAGCTGCAGGGCTTTTTTGCCCGATCCCATTGCAGAGGAGGCTGTAATGAAGATCCTTGAGGCTGCGACCTGGGCCCCTTCACCCCTGAATGCCCAACCCTGGGATACCAATCAGGGGTTGAAAGAGAAGATCTTCCTCGAAGGACAACGGTGCAAGGTGCAATTTATTTCCTAGTCTTTACAAAGGGTGATACTATGGCCCAAAAGGTTCTCATAGTTGATGATGAAAGGACGGTGACAGACCTGCTCCAGGATGCACTTTCTTCCGAGCCCTATGAGCTCATAAGCGCATCTTCGGCCGAAGAGGCGCTAGCCCTCCTGGATGAGGAACAGATCGATGTCGTGATCTCAGACGAAAAAATGCCTGGGATCTCTGGCACCGAGTTTTTAGCTATTGTTCGCCGCCGTTATCCTGACACCATAAGGATGATCTTAACGGGCCACGCCAGCCTTGACACGGCAATAAGGGCCATAAACGAGGGCGAGATCTACCGCTTTTTCACCAAGCCATGCAATGTCTTTGATCTTGCCATAACCATAAGGCAAGCCCTCCAGCAGCGAGCACTCATGAAGGAGGCAAAGCGGCTCCTTCAGATAGCAAAAGAGCAGGGCTCTATTCTTGAAGAACTGGAGCAAAGATACCCTGGCATCACAAAAGTTAAAAGGGGTAGGGGAGGCGAGGTTTTAATGGATGAGGATGTGTCGGAAGATTCAGATGAGGACCTGATAGGAGAAATCAGGCAACTCTTGAGGAAAGCAAGAGAAAAACTCATACAAAAGGCCTAGCGCCCCACCTTTACCAGAACCTTTATAGGTTCTTTAATTGTGGAAACCCGAGCAAAATTCATGAGCCTTCCTACAAGTGCAGGGCTTACCTCAAGCCCTTTTGCAATCAAGAGGCGCCCCTCTACAGTGACTATGTCTTCGGCAATAATCATCCCTGAGCGGAATTCACCCACCCGTAACCGCCTCAACTCATACTTGGCCTCAAGCCCCAATACCTTTTCCAGTGCGCTTATAACCTTTGGATCATAATATCCATCCCTCGCCTTTAAGGTAGAGACTATTTCCGCTTGATCAAGGCCCTTGTTCTTCAGGGAATCAAAATCCAATGCCACTTTCAGTATCCTGGCACCAAGTGGTATATCTTCCCCTTTTGGCCCATGAGGTGGAATGCCTGAGCCATCGAAGTGCTTTTCCTGATATGCGATAATAGAGGCCACCTCTTCCATCCTTGGGACATTTTTTATGAGATCTGAGGCGATCATTGGATGCATGTGGAAGAGTTGTTGCTCTTCATCAGTGAGGCTGTTTCCCTCGTAGATCTTTCTTAGGGTCTCTTCGGGAATAGTGATGAATCCCATGTGGGAGAGGAGGGCGGCAGTCTCAAGCTGCCAAGTGTCCTCTACCCCCATGATCTCTCCTATATCATGGGCTACCTCCTTGACTCTGGAAGAGCGACCAAATGCCTCTGGATTTGATATGGCCAGGAGGTCTGTAAGCATTTTCACCGCCCCTTTCAGGGTGTTGTCCAGCAGGTCCTTTTCCGCACGTATCAGCCGGTATTGTTCGAGGCCTGCCTCAAGTGCCTTGGAGAGGCTGTCC
>JAMOVZ010000258.1 GCA_027061865.1 Desulfobacterales bacterium | reverse complement strand
AGATCGCCATGGACTTTCACCGGTATTGGACCCGCAGCCTCTTGGACTTGATTCAGGAAGGCAATGTGGGCTTGGTCCAAGCCGTTAGGAAATTTGATCCATACAGGGGCATAAAGTTCTCCTATTATGCATCCTTCTGGATAAAGGCCTATATCCTGAAATTCATAATGGACAACTGGAAGCTTGTAAAAATTGGGACCACCCAGAGTCAGCGAAAGCTCTTTTTTAATTTGGCAAAGGAAAGGGATAAGCTGATCTCCCAAGGCTTTGATCCAGAACCGCGCCTGCTGGCAGAGAGGCTGGATGTAAAAGAGGAAGAGGTGGTTGAGATGAGCCAGCGGCTGGGGGGATGGGATGTCTCACTGAGCGCTCCCATGGGTGATGACTCCAGGGAGTCGTTCGGTGCCTTCCTTCCAGATGGCTCCAGGCCTGTGGATGATGCCTTGGCAGAACGAGAGGCGCGGCAGCTGCTGCTGGACAAGCTGAAAGAGTTCAGGAAGACCTTGTCAGGCAAGGAGCTTGACATATTTGACCACAGGATAATGGCCGAAAAACCCCTCACTCTCCAAGAATTGGGTGATAAGTACGGTATATCCAGGGAGAGGGTCCGCCAGATTCAGGAAAAGGTGATCGAAAAGGTAAAGAATTATCTGAGAAAGGAGATACCAAATTTCGACGAACTTTACTCTGATTTTCTCCAATAGGTGTTCTGGTGGCATGAAAAGAATAGCAGTTCTTGGGGCTGCCTTGTTTATGGCGGCCATTGTATCAATAGAACCAGGGTGCGCCAAGATAGGAATAGGAGAAAGGACATTGCCCCCGCCGCCTCCAGACTCCGAGGAGGCTGTATTAGGGGCAAAAGACTCAAAGACCCTGGCCTACCAATATTTTTTAAGGTCTTCCCTTGCCCTTTCCCGTAAAGAGCTAAAGAAGGCCCGTGAATATTTAGAGCTTGCCCTTCAACACGACCCTGACTCTGTTTATCTAAACAAGAAAATGGCCTTGCTCTTGAAGGCCATGAAAGACTATGAGGCCGCTTTGGAGCATGCAAAAAGGGCCTCTAAGTTTTCGCCAAAAGATATCAACCTCCGGATATTGGTGGCAGATCTATATTCTTTACTTGGAAAGGACGACCAGGCCATCTCTGAATACGAGGAGATCCTGAAGCTCCGGCCCGAAAACCAGCGGGTGAGATTGATCCTTACTACCATCCTGATAAGGATGCACCGCTTTCAAGAAGCCCTTTCCCACCTAAATGCCTTGGTTTCTCAAAGCCCGAACCTCGTAATTGCTCACTATTATCTGGGAAGGATTCACCTGGAACTTGGAAACTATGCCGAGGCAGAAAAGGAGTATTTAAGGGCCTTGGAATTAAACCCAAGCCTTGAGCCAGCCCTCTTTGACCTGGGCACCCTTTATCAAGTGACAAAAAGGCCGAAAAAGGCAGTCAATGTGTATGAACGGCTTTTGGACTCCTTCCCGGACAATATGACTGCAAGAGAGAGGCTGATCAATCTTTACCAGGAACTGGGCATGAAAGATAGATTGGAGCGCCAAGCCCAAGAGATAAAGAGGCGTTCAAAACCTGGTGAGAAGGAAAGGCAGGCCTTAGGAATCCTGTACCTGAAACAAGGCCGGCTGGAGGAATCCATCGAGGAACTGGAGTTAATCGTAAAGGCCTGGCCCACTGACCACAAATCCCGCTACTATCTAGCCACTGCCTACGAACGGCTGGGAAACAATGAGCAGGCAATTGAGCACTTTCAAAAGATTCCCAAGAATTCAAAATACTTTGTGAGCGCCCGGATGCACTTGGCATATCTTTTAGAGGAGCAAGAAAAATACGAAGAGGCCATTGCCTGCCTGGAAGAGGCCTTGGAAATTGAGAAGGGACGACCTGAACTCTATCTCATGCTGGCTTCCTTATATGAAGCCCAAAAAAAGTGGGAAAAGGCATTGTCCATCCTGAAACAGGGGCTTGAAATAGCCCCTAAACACGTTGGGCTCCTCTTCCGCCTGGGCGTGGTGCTTGACAAAAGCGGTGACAAGGATGCCTGTATCCGCACCATGAAAAAGCTCCTTGAGATCAAACCCGATCATGCAGAGGCCTTAAACTATATCGGTTACACTTGGGCCGAAATGGGTGTGAATCTTGACGAGGCCCAGGAGCTGATAGAAAAGGCTGTAAGACTAAAACCTGACAGCGGCTATATCATCGATTCTCTGGGATGGGTTTACTACCAAAAGGGGCAGTACCAAAAGGCCTTGAAATATCTAAAAAAGGCCATAGAATTAACTCCTGAGGATCCTACCATCAACGAACAC
>JAMOVZ010000257.1 GCA_027061865.1 Desulfobacterales bacterium | reverse complement strand
CAGCATCTCCAAAGTAATATCCCTCAAGGCGCCCTGCCGGTGTTCTGCAACTACCATGACCTCTTTTTTCATTGTCTAGGCCACCCCCCCTCTTTCACGAATTATCTGGGCGGCCTTCTCGCATATCTCATCCATGCTGCCTGTCAGGATCTCGGCCCCTTCACCCTCCTCTGGCAAGGACAGTGAGGCTTGAGCGATACTTGAGCCTTCGGCCCCCACATCTTTCTCGGAAATACCAAGCTCGCTTGCCGAAAGCTCTTTTATCTCAATGTTCCGCACCTTTCTGATACCCATGATGGATACATAGCGGGGATTATTTATCCCGGTCTGAATAGTGAGGGCTGCGGGAAGCGGCAACTCCACCCTCTCCAGCTGATTTGCCTCCAGCTCACGGTGAACAATGATTCTGTCGCCTTCCACGCTCTCTACCTTTATCACCAAAGAGGCAAATGGAAGCTCCAGCCATTCGGCCATGAGGAGTCCAACCTGCGCCCATCCATCATCAGCGCTTTGGACCCCGGTGAGCAGCAAATCAAAGTCCAGTCCTTTCACTGCCTCTAAAAGCCCCCGGGCTATTCCAAAGGCATCGGAGCCTTCAAAACCCTCATCTTCCATGAGAATGGCATCATCAGCCCCCATGGCAAGGGCCCGGCGCAAAATATCCTCTGCCTCGTCGTCGCCCAGGGTGATGACAGTGACCTTGCCTCCTGTGGCCTCTTTGAGCCTGATGGCCTCTTCCACTGCGTAATTGTCCCACTCATTAATAGTCATAACCAAATCTTCCATGTCGATCTGGCTGCCGTCCTTGGTGATCTCAAGCTCTGCATCCGCCACTTCAGGAACCTGTTTGACACAAACCACAATGTTCATGGATCGCCTCTTTCCCTATTTATGATTCAAGCCTCAACGCCTTAACTAATACCTCATTGAGGTCCAAAACTTCCAGTGTTTCCTCCAATCCTGCTGTCTTTTTTGCATCCTCAAGCATTATGAGGCAGAGAGGGCAGGCCGTCACCACTACTGAGGCCCCCGTGTCTGCAGCCTCATTGATTCTGATCTCGCTCATCTTCTGTTGGGTTGACTCAGATCCTGGTGCCGCCCCAAACTCTTCTTGCCACATCCTGCCCCCTCCGCCCCCGCAACATAGGCTGTCGGGGCCGTGGTGCGCCATCTCCCGCAACTCAATTCCAGGGATCGCCTTTAGCAGCTTCCTTGGCGCATTAAATATCCTGTTGTGCCTGCCCAAGTAACAAGGATCATGAAAGGTTACGATGGCTGGAAATTCCCCTTTGACCTCTAATCCCCCCTGTTCCAGGAGCTTGAAAAGGTATTGGGTGTAATGAAAAGGTGTAAAGGAAGCAGAAGCAAATGAATAATGGTTCTTGAAGGCGTGAAAGCAATGTGGGGAAGAAACAACTAGCCTGCTTATCCCGTATTTTTCAAACAGGCTTACAGTCTCATCCATTTGTTCTTCAAACAGGCCCTGCTCACCCACCACCCTTGCAATATCACCGCAACACGGCTCCTTCTTGCCTAATATCCCATAGTTCACATGGCAGTAATCCAGCACTGAACATAGGGCCTTTGCTATTGCCTGTGCGCGGGTGTCAAAGGAAGTTGTGCAACCCACAAAATAGCAGGTATCCACACCTTCATCTGCCTTGGTGATGTCTAACACCCCCAATCCTTTTGCCCATGAGGCGCGCTTTTTCTTGGAACTCCCCCAAGGATTTTTATATTTGTAGAGATTTTCCAAGGTCTGGACCATGAGTGAGGGCACGGTGGTGCCTTCTTCCACTGCCAACGCCCTCTGAGAACATACCGCCTCAAAGGTGGGGCCGTAAACTGGACACACCTCCAGGCATGCGCTACAGGTGGTGCAATGCCAGATGGGTAGCGACTTGAAAGCAGGCTCAAGGGAGACGTCTTTCCTCCAAGGAAGGGGAGACATCTCTTGCCAAAGCCTCTCTTTCAGGCCTTGGATAAATTCCCTGGGCGAAAAGGGTTCCCCAGCATTCGTGGAAGGGCATTTGTCCACACACCGCCCGCACCGCATGCAGGCATCAAAGAAGGCTAGGTCTTTCAGGTGAAACTTATCTCCCTCCACTGGCTCGTGCTTTGCGGGTGGACAATTCTGGAGATAGATGCTTAGGGGGGCAGCCAACACATGAAAGAGTTTGGTGTAAGGAATCACTGCAACCAGCCCCAAGCTAATGAGTGCATGGGCCCACCAGATGAAGGGATATATCTCCCTGGCACTCTTGGGGCCCTTGAAAAGCAAGTTCAGGGCAGCACCAGCAAATGACCACCGGCCCCACTCAGAGGCAATGGCCTTAAGCCTTGCT
>JAMOVZ010000256.1 GCA_027061865.1 Desulfobacterales bacterium | reverse complement strand
CCCACACCGGCACAGATGGCCAGAACACACAAGGCTACTATGGGAAAAGGAAGCCCCATTTTTTGCATCAGGCCCAGTGTGATAAAGGCGCCGATCATCACCACATCGCCGTGGGCGAAGTTAATAAGGCGGATGATGCTGTAAATCATCGAAAAGCCAATAGCCACCAAGGCATACATGCTCCCTAGGATTAAGCCGTTAACCACTTGTTGAGCAATATAGCCAGAGTTCATTAAGATCCTCCCAGGTATGCGCTGCGCACTCTTTCGTCGCGGGCCAATTCCTGGCTAATCCCAGACATGCTGATGAGCCCGGTTTCCAAAACATAAGCCCTCTGGGAGAATTCCAGGGCTTTCACAGCATTTTGCTCCACCAGCAGGATGGTAACTCCTTGGGCGTTGATTTCCCCAAGCACTCGGAATAGGTTTTCGATTATCAACGGCCCTAAGCCGAGGGAGGGCTCGTCCAAGAGTAACATTTGGGGCCGGCCCATGAGCGCTCTGCCTACTGCCAACATAGCCTGTTCGCCACCTGAGAGGCTGCCGGCTAACTGGTGAGACCGCTCACTGAGAATAGGAAAAATCTCCCCTATTTTCTCAATGTCGCGGACAATAGCCTCCTTGTCAGTGCGCAGGTAAGCCCCTATCAAGAGATTCTCCCTTACGGTGAGGCGGGAAAATATTCCTCGCCCTTCCGGGCAATGTGATATGCCCAGCCTGACGATTTCCTCGGGAGGGATTGTGCGTAAATCAAGGGGCAGAGAATCCTTGTCAGGAAGATACATGAGCCGTCCCTTGCGGGGCCTCAAGAGCCCCGATATAGTACGCAATAGCGTCGTTTTGCCAGCCCCGTTTGCCCCTATGAGGGCAACAATCTCGCCGGCCTTAACCTCGAGGCTCAGCCCCTTCAACACGTATGTCTTGCCCCTGTACACATGTATGTCCTCGATCCTAAGCACTGCCACTCCCATTGCCGGTTCCAAGGTAGGCCGCAATGACCCGTGAGTCACTGCGGATCTCGGCCGGACTGCCCACCGCCAGGACCCTTCCCCTGTCCAAGACCTGTATCCTGGTGCAAATCGCCATCACCATCTTCATGTCATGTTCCACCAAGAGAATTGTAAGGCCGTATTCTTTGTGAATCCTGGTGATTATGTTCTTAAGCGATTCGGTTTCATTAATGTTAAGGCCTGCGGCTGGTTCATCCAGCAGTAATAGCTTTGGAGCAGAGGCCAATGCGCGCGCAATTTCCACCCGGCGCTGGGTTCCATAAGGCAAGTTTTTTGCAAGCTCGTTGCGCACGGCCTGAAGGCCGAGCAGGTCTAGAAATTCGTCCACCTTTCGTGACATTTCTAGTTCCGTCCTGCGGAACCGGGGCAAGTGGAGCAGGGTGGGCCACAGTCCAGAACCCATATGCATGTGGAAAGCAACCTTGATGTTATCCGTAACCGAAAGTTCGTTGAAAAGCCGGATATTTTGGAATGTGCGGGCAATGCCAAGCTTGGCCTTTTGATCGGGGCGCTTAACCGTAATATCTTGTCCTTGAAAATATATCTTCCCATTAGTGGGCTTCAGCACTCCTGAGAGCAAGTTGAACACGGTCGTCTTACCCGCGCCATTAGGCCCGATTAAGGCCATCAATTCACCTTGCTCGATTTGGACATAATATTCAGTGAGCGCTACGATTCCGCCAAAACGCTTTTCAAGTTTTTCTACTCTTAGCAATGGAGAAAGAGTGCTTCCCATAATCCACTGTCACGGACTATCATCCAACCCTGCAAATGGTTCCTATGTGTCAACTAGAGTTAGGGCAGGCAGGAGACCGTTATTCTCAACAACAAAGTAGACAGTTTCTCTCAATAGAGGCCTATTCAAAAGATAAAGGTAATTAACCGAAGCTGCTCTCTTTGTCAACGCTAAACTATCTCTTGGTATACAAATGAAGGTATCTGGGGCTCTCATCTTTTCTTGATCTCTGGAAGTATGAAGAGCCCTGGGATTGAATTTTGTAGTTGGAGACGGTTAAAATTCTTTTTTAATAGGGCGGTTAAGGGGTTTGAAGAGTTTGGCTTGGCGGAGATGTTTCGGGGAAGAGCCTTAAAAAATGGCTCCGAGGCCTTGCCTTTGCAGGCAGATGACAGGGCCCTTGACTTGCCCGGCGGGTTTTGCGGGCCGATTCAACAAAGCAAATGCTCCTGTTATAATAGAATATGGGGCGGTTGTTGTATTTGATTAAAATAGAGGCAAGAGGAACTTTGAAACAGATGACTACGAATCAGCCCTTTCCGTCGAGGCCATCGGAGAGTTTTTTGACAGGCATTGGAGACAGATGGAAACCATAAAGAAAGTCCAAACCCTAGTAACCGCCGCCATTGACAAGCACTCCCTGTTTTCCAGGGGCGACAGGGTGATAGTGGCGGTCTCAGGGGGAGCAGATTCAGTGGCGCTCCTTGATATACTCTACGGACTAAGTCCAGGGCTGGGGCTTGAGTTGTTCGTTGCGCACTTTAATCACGGCTTGAGACCTGGAGAGGATGAAAAGGAAAGCCTGTTTGTAAAGGAATTGGCGGCCTCATACGGACTCCCCCTTTATGAGGGGAAAAGTTTCAAGGATCTTTCCAGTGCCCGCTCTTTGGAAGAGGAGGCCAGGCATGAACGCTATGATTTTTTGAGGAGAGCCGCCAATGAGGTGTCCGCAGACAGGATCGCTTTAGGCCACACAATGAATGACCAGGCAGAGACGGTGATAATGCGGTTTTTGAGGGGGAGTGGGCCTTCCGGGCTCTCGGGTATTCCTCCCAAAAGGGGAGATGGGATTGTCAGGCCCTTGATTGAAGTTTCTCGTGACCAGGTTCTGGCCTACCTTGAGGCAAAGGGCCTCAGGTGGATGGAGGATTCTTCCAACAAGGACCTCCGGTTTCTGAGGAACCGGATTAGGCAGGATCTGATCCCAATCCTTCAAAAGTATCAGCCCAACCTCATAGGGCTTCTTTCTCAGAGCGCTGAAATTTTCAGGCGGGATGAGGAGTGGCTCAAGAAACAGGCTGAGCAGTGGCTGGAGGAGAAGGCTGAGAACATCATACCGGGGATTGTCCGCCTGAAGATATCAGATTTCTTGGCCCTGCCCCCGTCGTTGCAGACAAGGGTGCTCAGAGCCATGCTGGCCTCTGTGGGTGGAGGGTTGAGGCGTATATCAGCAAGGCATATCTCGGCTATGCAGAGGCTTCTCAGCGCCTCAAGGCCCCAAGGCATTCTGGATCTTCCAAAGGGGATGGTTCTCAGAAAAAACTATGAAATGTTTCAAGTGGAAAGGACGGGAGACGGGCCGCTAAAGGGCTTTCTTTTGGAAATTCCAGGGCCTGGCTCCTTTTGCATTGAACACATTGAAACCAGGGTAAAAGTGGAAGAACTGGACCCAAAGCAGGTGGTCTCACTTGATATGGGACGGTGGGGGGCTGTTGTGGATGCAGAAAAGGTGGGTTATCCTATCTTGGTGCGGCCCTTTAGGCCCGGAGACAGGATGGTGCCTTTGGGATTGAAGGGGAGCAAAAAGGTGAAGGACCTTTTTATGGAGAAAAGGGTACCGAATCGGTTGAGGGGGATTGTTCCCATATTTGAATCCCAGGGTAAAATAATCTGGGTGGCTGCCATAAGGATTGATGATAGGTGTAAGGTTACAAAAGATACCAGAATAGCCCTGAGAATTAGGCTTAGTGGAGGAATTGAGGAGTGGGAATGGAGCTAAGGCGCACTTCAGCTTCTCTCTCCACCAGATGAGAAAAGGCAGAGAGCAAATCTAACGCCAAAGGCTCAGCAACCGGGACACGGTCCTCACAAGAATCGAGTCAACCCATCTGTTGCTTGTAGGCAACCTTGCCTTGAAATGATTCCATGAAACCCCGTTTTTGATGTGTTATCTTGGGTTTCTTGGCACGGAAAAACCGGATGAGGTGATTATAAGCCTTCCTGTGATCCATCCGGTTGCCGCAGGTCTCGAATGTCACGGCTGCAAAGTTGTATTCAGGCCAGGTATGGACCGCCAAGTGAGACTCTGCGATGGTTACCGTGCCACTGACCCCCCAGGGCTCAAAGGTGTGAAAGGAATCCCCTATCACTTCCGCACCCATGATTCGGGCTGCCTCCAACATGCCCTCCCTGATGAGCCGTGTGTCGGTAAGCCTTCCGCGGTCGCATTCATAAAGGTCTAAGATAATTAGGTCCAATAGTGCTTCCAATTTACCGCTCTCACTTTCTATTTTGATTTTAAGTCTTGAATTTCCCAACTCCCTTCTCTGTTATTGAAGGCTTGGTGCCTCCTATATAGGTTGAGCTCAATGGGCGGGGTGCCGAGCCAGGGCTCGGCTCCGACTAAAAAACCTTTCTTTTATATTCAATAGGGCTTTAATCGTCAAGGGAAACCTTTATTATGCAAACTGCAGCTCGTATAGCTGCTTGAACCTGCCATTTATCTCTAAAAGCTCCTGGTGGCCGCCTTGCTCAACGATCCTTCCCTCTTCCATTACGAAGATCCTGTCGGCCTTTCGTACCGTGCTCAGGCGGTGGGCCACCACAAAGATGGTCGGCCCCCCTTTAAGGCTTTCGATGGCCTCTTGGACCAGCCGCTCGCTTTCGGCATCAAGGGCTGATGCGGCTTCATCCAGGATCAGTATGGCAGGATTGGCAAGGATTGCGCGGGCTATGGCTATGCGCTGTTTCTGCCCTCCTGAAAGCAATGTGCCCCTGTCTCCAATCACGGTCTGATAGCCGTTGGGCTGAGCTATGATAAAGTCGTGGGCCTGTGCCGCCTTGGCAGCTGCCTCAATCTCCTCTTTGGTGGCATCTGGCCTGCCGTAAGCGATATTTTTTTCAATAGTATCGTGAAAGAGCATTATATCCTGGTTGACGATGGCCATCTGCCTTCGGAGCGACTCCAAGGTGCAGGTTCGGATATCAATACCGTCAATCAAGATGCTTCCTTTTGTTACGTCGTAGAACCGGGGGATAAGGTCCAGCAAGGTGCTCTTTCCAGCCCCCGTGGAGCCCACAAAGGCCACCATTTCGCCTGCCTTCACCTGGAAAGAGATATCCTTGAGCACCAGTCTGTCAGGGCTGTAGCCAAAGCTCACGTTCCTGAATTCAATGGATTCCCTATGCCTGGGGAGTTCAACTGCCCCCGGAGCGTCCTTTATCTCTGGCACAGTGGCCATAATGGAAAAGACCCTGGCCGTAGCTCCTTGAAGGGTCTTCAAGTTATTCGAAATCTTGCCAAGCTTCTTAATAGGTGAGTAAACCCTGGAAAAGGCATACAGCATGGATATCATCTCGCCCAAGGTGTGGTGAAAATAGATCTTGCCTGCGATGAGGATTGCAGGGAGCACGAAGAATACGGTCACATCCATCATTGGCCCTAGCCCCAGGTTCCACCTTGCCCAGCGCATTACCTTCTTATAAAGGTCTTCGGCCAGTTCCTTGAAATTCTCTATCTCGCTATCGCTCCGGTAATAACCCTGGACAACCTTAAGGCACGAGAGCATTTCCTGGTAGGCGGAGGTGACCTTGGCAGTGGCGTCCTGAACCCTTATGGAGTGTTTTTTTACCTTGCGGCCAAACAGCCTTATCAGGCCCAAGATGGCAGGGACCACTATGAGCAAGATTCCGGTAAGCTTATAGTTCATCACTATGAGGTAAACGAGGAAGACCGCCACTGTCAGGGGATGTTGAATAAGCCCTATGATTACATTGGCGATCAGGGATTGCATCACGGCCAGGTCCGCCGTGGCCCTCGCAATGAGCTCCCCTGACTTTTGTCTTTGATGGAAACTAAGAGGGAGGCTTGCGAACTTTGAGAACAGATCGATCCTCAAGGACTTAACCGCCCGGTTAGAAAAGGCAGTAGCTGAAAGGCCGCTCAAATAAACGGTGATCGACTTCAACACCACAGAGCCGAAGGCGATTAGCGATAAGAGCACCAATAACTCATTGGGAGAAATATTATCTATCAGGGTGAGTTCTGTCTTGTGCCAGGAAAGCCAGGAACCCGGGTCCAATTGGATCCAAGGGATCTTCCAACTAACCGGATCCGCACCTGTCTTCATGCCCTGGTCCACAAATGGCTGAAGCAGGTATGCCGGGATTACGACAAAAAGGGATGAGAGGGCGGTGAGAAAGATGGCGCAATAGACGAGCGCCCTGTGTTGCCTTACATATTTGCCTATCTCTTTTCCCAGAATCCAATCGATCATGAATTGTTGCTTGGCTCCTGTTTTGTTTCAGATTCAATCCATTGAAGGAAATCCTCATTCCCTCCAAGCACCGGCAAGCTCACAACACAAGGGCAGGAGTAGCTGTGCATTGATTTGACCTTTTCCACTAACTCACGGACTAGGGTCTCCTTGGTCTTGGCTATGAGTATGACCTCACGGTCATCTTGTATCTCTCCTTCCCACCAGTAGAAGGAATTCATGTTGCCTATTATATTTACGCAGGCTGCAAGCCTTGAAGCCACTAGTTCTTTGCCTATCTTTCTCGCCTCTTCCAGGTTTGATGCAGTGATATAGACCAGATTGGCTTTCATGTTTTTTCCTCCCGCCAAGCCACTATCTTTGATAACGCAAAGAACACAATAGCAAAAAAGGGAATTTTCATACAAGGCAATTGTAGGATTTAGCCCTTGACCACATCTACTGCTTTAAACTATATTCCCGTTCCATCTAATCCCAGATATAAATGCAATAAGCTTGCCTTATGTATTTTGGGCGAGTCAATGCCAAGGAGGTGACAGATGGGTAAAATAGGAATTATAGGAGTGGGTCAGAGCGCCTTTGTGAGGGGATATCCAGGCTCCATAAGAGAGCTTGCCTTTGAGGGCTTCAAAGAGGCAGTGAAGGATGCTCAAATTTCAGCAAATGACATTGATGCATCAATTGTGTGTTCTGCCCCGGAGTATGACAAGCAGAGATCTCCTTCTGGAATCTTTGCCGAGTACCTGGGGCTGATTCCGCAACCAACATTTTATTTGGAGAGCCTTTGCTCCTCCAGCAGCATGGGCCTTAGGATGGCCTACTCTCTGGTAAAGGCGGGCCTTCATGATGTGGTGGCCGTGATTGGATTCCAGAAGATGAGCGAGATCAGCTCGGCAGAATCACAAGAAAGGATGGGCAGGGGAGCCGACATTCAGTGGGAAAGTCCTTTTGGGACCATGATGCCTGCCTATTATGCCATGTATGCAAGGGCCCACATGGAAAAGTACGGGACCACCCCTGAGGACTTGGCCTTGGTGCGGGTGAAGGCGGCTACATATGGCCAGATCAATGAAAAGGCAGTTTACAGGAAGCCCGTCACCCTTGAAATGTTTACAGATCCTGAAAGCCCCATGGCAGGACCTGTTTCCAGCCCTTTGAGGGTGGGTGATTGCTGCGCAAACGCTGATGGATCATCATGTGTGATCGTGGCAAACGAAGAAAAGGCCAAGGCCATGTCAGATAAGCCTGTCTGGATTCTGGGCCTCGGGGCTGCATCTAACAGCGTCAACCTTGCAGGCCGCGACCTTTTTACCGGCCTCAGGGTGGCTGAGCTAGCCGCCCAGCAGGCCTATAAGATGGCAGGCATAGGCCCAAAGGATGTGGATGTGGCAGAGGTGCACGACTGCTTCACCATAGCTGAAATAATGGCCTATGAGAACTTGGGGTTTGCCGCCCCCGGTGAGGGTAAAGAACTCATTAAAAGCAAAGAGACTTACAAAGAGGGCTCCATCCCCGTAAATATTGACGGAGGCTTGCTCTCCAAAGGGCATCCCATAGGAGCCACGGGGGGCTCCCAAATTCGTACAGTAGTCCTGCAGTTGCGGGGTGAGGCAGGAGAAATGCAGGTCAAAGATCCCGAGATCGGTTTGGTTCACAATATCGGGGGAGTCGGCATTTATGGAAATGTGACTATATTGGGGAGGTAGGAGATGGCCAAGAAGAAAAGAGAAATTGACGATAGATTCAAAAGATTTGGCATTGTTAGTTTTACGGCTACAACCAAGGTGAACGATTTTGTCTCCTATCTGGAACAGGGAAAGGTGATGGGAACCAGGTGCAAGAAGTGTGACATCATGTTTTTCCCTCCAAGGGCGGACTGCTATCAATGCCTGGGTGGTGATATGGAGTGGTTTGAGGTCTCTGGCACGGGAAAGCTGGTCACCTACAGCAAGCTTCAGTATGCTCCAGTGGGGTTTGAACAGGACCTCCCTTACTGTATAGCCCTCTTGGACTATGGCGATTACAAGGTCTTTGGGAGGATAGACAAGGAGATCGGCGATGATGAAATAAAGGTGGGCATGGATATGAAGACAGAGGTCCGTCAGTTGCCAGAAGACAGGCTCATTTACGTATTTACCAAGGCGTAAAAACCCATAGTTTGGAATTTTACTGTCCCTACGCCCCTTTCCTTTTGCGGCAAGAACACCCAAGAGGGGGAAGGGGCGTTTTAGTTTTATCAACTTACGGCTCACAGCAGAACCAATGGGGGCTCTGGGCAAATGGATGTCAAGGGTCGGTGGCTTGAGGTAAAGATCAAGGTCCCCCCGGAGCTGCAAGATGCCTTGTCAGCCTTTCTTTTTGACCTGGGCTGTTTGGGCACGAGCCAGCTAGAAGGGGCGGATCTTCTGGTTGCGTATTTTCCACTGGAGGCCAAGGAGGGCCTGCTCCATTCCATCGAAGGGTGCCTGAATGCCCTTGCCAACCAGTTTCCTGCCTTCAGGGCCTCCCGGCCGGCACTGAGAGAGGTGGCGGATGAAAATTGGGGCCTCAAGTGGCGGGAACACTTCAAACCTCAGAAGATCACAGAGTCCCTCATGATCATACCGCCTTGGGAGAGCCGGCCTGATTTCTGGAATGGTGAAGTCATCGTCATTGATCCAGGCCCTGCCTTTGGCACAGGCCAGCATCCCACCACTAGGATGTGTTTGGCCTGTATGGAAGAGTGCCTGGAGCAGGTGAGGGGGGAGGTGCTTGATGTGGGAACTGGGAGTGGAATCCTGGCCATCTACGCCGCAAGGCTCGGGGCAAGCAAAGTGGTGGGAATTGACATTGACCCAGAGGCCGCAAGGTGGGCGGGCAGGAACCTTGAAATAAATGGAGTGGAAAGAAAAGTCTTCTTGGTTGCATCAGGCATTGAGGCTGTTAGGGCGAAATTTCATCTAGTTATGGCAAACCTGACCCGCGATGAGAT
>JAMOVZ010000255.1 GCA_027061865.1 Desulfobacterales bacterium | reverse complement strand
CTCAGCATTGCCCTTGGAGACAGCCCTATAGACTTTCCAATGCTAAAGAGGGCTGACATTGCTGTTCTTGTGCGCTCAGGGCGGACCTATCCCGAGTTGGGCCGGGAAATTCCTGACCTCCTTATTACTTCGGAGAAAGGCCCTAAAGGGTGGAAACAAGCCGTACTGGATATATTTGAGAAACACAAGGAGGAGACTAGATGAGTGGTGAGTTTCAAAAAGAGATAAACCCGGAAAACATCAAACGGGCTGAGATGATTGTCTGTATCCCGTCCTACAATGAAGCTGATTCCATCTCATACCCTACGAGCCAGGCAGACGAGGGCTTACAGAAATATTTCCCTGGCAAAAAGGCCGTTATCATAAATTGTGATAACAATTCACCTGACGGCACCAGGGAAGTCTTTTTGAATACTCCCACGAAGACTCCAAAGATTTATGTGTCCACTCCGCCCGGAGTAAAAGGTAAAGGAAACAATTTCAGGAACCTGTTCAAAAAGGTAATAGAACTCCATGCCCGAGCAGTGGTTGTGGTGGATGCAGATCTAAAAAGCATTACCCCTGAGTGGATCAAGCATCTGGGAGAGCCGCTATTCAATGGCTTTTCCTACGTGGCTCCCCTCTATGTCCGGCACAAATATGATGGAACCATAACAAACGGCATTGCTTATCCCATGACCCGTGCCCTTTACGGTAGAAGGGTGCGCCAGCCAATCGGGGGGGACTTCGGTTTTGCCGGAAAGCTTGCCCAGGTCTATCTAAAAAGCGAGACCTGGAATGAGGCCGTCGCAAACTTTGGCATAGACATCTGGATGACCACACTGGCCATTACCCAGAGAGTAAGGATATGCCAATCATTTATGGGAAGGCCCAAAATTCACAGGACAAAGGACCCCGGCACCCACCTAGGCCCCATGTTCAGGCAGGTGGTGGGAACAATATTCAACCTCATGACCTATTTCGCCCAATTTTGGATGAAGATAAAATACAGCCGCCCTACTGCCATATACGGATTTGGCCTGGGGGAAACCGAGATGCCTCCCAAGGTTGAAGTAAATACCCAGAATCTTCTGGACAAGTTCCACCAAGGATTTGATCAGTATGGAGAGGTGTGGAAAGAGGTGCTCACGGAAGATGTATTCAAAAAGCTCCTGGAAATTAAGGAACTCAAGAAAAAGGAATTCAACTTCCCCACAGAGCTGTGGGCGAGGCTGCTCTTCGATGTAGCGGTGTCCTACCGGGACCAAGTGGTGGACCTAGACCTGCTTATGGACTCCTTGATCCCACTTTATTTTGGAAAGACCCTGTCCTTTGTTAAAAAGACCAGGCGCATGTCCATAAAGGAGGCCGAAGAAACCATTGAGCAGGACTGCATGGTGTTTGAGACCACCAAACCCTATCTTATCATGCGCTGGAAGAAGGGGGCCTGATAAGGATCAGGCGCACATCCATGACATTTGTTTTTGTGGGGCCAGTGACCAGGAGGCCCCCTGTCTGCTTTAGAAAATTATAAGAATCATTGTTGTTCAGATATTCGGCCGGGTTAAGCCCCATATCCCTGGCACGTTTCGTGGTAAGGGGATCTACAATCCCGCCTGCCGCATCCGTGGGGCCATCGTTTCCATCGGTCCCCCCACTTAATATGACGACCGCTGGGGGCTCACCTTCCAGATGGATGGCAGCTGCCAGGCAAAATTCCTGATTTCTACCGCCCGTGCCTTTTCCTTTGATTGTTACCGTGGTCTCTCCGCCGGAAATGATGCAGGCAGGAGCGGTTAAGGGATGGCCGCTCTTCAATACCTCCCTGGCTATCCCCACGTGCACCTTTGCAACTTCTCGCGTCTCACCTTCAATCATAGAAGAAAGAATCAAGGTGGAATACCCCATAGAAGAGGCCTTCTTTCCTGCAGCCTTTAAAGCTATCAGGTTATTTCCCACCACAAGGTTGAAGACCCGCTCAAAGATCTGATCTCCCTCCTTAGGGGTCTCTGGAACACGCCCCTCCACTCCAGCCTTTATATAGGCGGCCACTGAAGCTGGGAGATCCTGAAGCCCATACTTTAAAATAATTTCCTCCACATTCTTAAAAGTGGAAGGATCTGGCACAAAGGGGCCAGAGGCGATTACGTCCAAGCGGTCTCCCACCACATCTGAGAGCATCAGGTTAAGAACTGTTGCAGGCCAGGCGGCCCGGGCCATTTGCCCGCCTTTAGTCAGGGAAATGTGTTTTCTAAGGGCATTTATCTCTTCAATGGTGGCCCCACAATCCAACAACATCTGGGTCACTGCCTGCTTTTCCTTTAGTGTGATGTCATCAGCAGGTTGAGGTAAAAGGGCTGACCCCCCCCCTGAA
>JAMOVZ010000254.1 GCA_027061865.1 Desulfobacterales bacterium | reverse complement strand
CACATACGCCACATCTCCCATGGGAGCTGATCACACATCTGGCAATGTTACAGAGAAATACTTGAAAGGGGTCCTAGTGCCCTATGAACCGGAGGGCCAAGTGGAGGCTGCCCGACAGTCACAGGTCATCATGGCCTTTCTTGACACCATTGGGCTTTGCCTAATGGCCGGTATTGCCCTAACCAGCATAGAGGCGGTCAATGCCTTGTTTAAGGTAATAAATGCCAAGCTGGGCACAAATTATGGCATGGAGCAGATTGCAATTACTGGAGTAAAGGTTTTGACGGTTGAAAAGGAATTCAACCGCAAGGCTGGATTTACCCATAAGGATGATCGTCTGCCAAGGTTTTTTTATGAAGAGCCGCTCCCTCCTCACAATAAGGTGTTTTCAGTGAGCAATGATGAGCTGGACCATATCCATGACTTTTGACCTCATGCAATTATGAAGATCCGGGTGAAGCTCTTTGGAGGACTTCAGAAATATTACGCAGGAGACCTGACCCACCCAGATGGAATGGAGATTGAGATACCAGAAGGGGCCAATGCTGGCGCACTATTGAGATATCTGAAGCTACCAGAAGATATGGACTGTGTGGTGATTACACAGGGTAAGGTTTTAAAAGGGAGTGATAATCTGCAAGATAGATGGGAGGTCATGATCATGGTTCCCATGAGTGGCGGATGAGTTTGCGGGGCGTCTTGCCGAGGATTTTGATGAAAGGTGAAAACATGGGCAAAATCGGGTTGAAAAATCCATCCTGAGTTAAAGAAGTCAAGATGAGAAGAGAGGCCTTCAGTTCTATGAAGAGAACAGAAAATTTATATTGGCTGGTGGGAGGGTTAAGGCACCGGTGATTATAACCGGCAGTGCACCCAGTGGGACAACATTGCTCCAGCGGCTAATGAGTGGAGATCCCAATACACCCTTTCCCTTTACTTATGAGATGGAAGCAGCACTTCCACTACTAAAAGCAGATGATGATCCTCATGATGGACCGAAGGATCGAAAAGAATGGTGATGCCATGACGACCTTGAATATGTGGACCATTATGGGTTTGATATCCCGAAAAAGATAGTTCGGAGGGCATCTTTTGACTTTGGTCCCTGATCAAGTCCTTCAAGGAAGCCCTGCAACTCTCTTAATGGCCGGGGAATGATTTAAATGGCTTGAGGGCGAAATGGGCACCAGACTCTGAAACTGCTCTCATCCAAGATCCAAAAAGGTTGTGAAATAGAGTACGGATCCTCTAGGAGGGGAAATGGCCAAGATTCTTGAGCATCACACAAAGGAGCTGTTGAAAAGGCATGGTATAAACGTGCCGCCGGGTCGGGCGGCCAATAGCGCCAAAGAGGTCTATGATGCTGCCTCTGAGCTAACGCCCCCTTTCATGGTCAAGGCCCTTTTGCCCAAAGGCAAAAAGGGCAAGGCCGGGCTGGTGTTAGAGGCCAAAAATGCGGATCAGGCCGTAACAATTGCAGAGAGGCTGATCGGTAGCAAGGTTGAAGGTTTGGTCATAAAGGGCGTATATGTGGAGGAAAAGATTGACATCAAAAAAGAGCTCTTCGTCTCCATCACCTATGACAATCTGGCCCGCTCACCTGTAATCCTCTTTTCACCTGAGGGAGGGGTGGAGATTGAAGAATTGGCCGCAACCCGACCACAGCTCATCTTCAGGCATCCAGTAGATATACTGGAAGGCTTTCACCCTTTTCAGGCAAGGGCCTTTTGTTTTAAGGCTGGTCTGAATAAGGAACAGACCACAAAGGTCTCCGAAGTACTTGTATCTCTTTACCGGTTATTTATCCAGCTCGACGCTAGGCTTTTGGAAATTAATCCCCTATGTCTCACCAAGGGTGGAGATGTGATAGCAGCGGGGGCCCTTTTGAATATTGATGATGAGGCCTTGTTTCGCCACCCTGAATTGGAATCTGTTACCTCTTACGGCCTAGAGCGCATTATGGGTGATCTCAATGAACGGGAACAATTGGTGCTGGAAGCAGATCTGGCAGCCCCCGGATCGGGATCTGTCCGCTATACAGAGTTCGAGGGGGGCCAAGTTGGCTTTATTATAGCTGGTGGAGGGGCCAGTCTGCTTGCCATGGATACGGTTGTGCGTTCAGGCTGCAAACCTGCCAATTATTCAGATCTAGGGCCAGGCAAAGGGGCTTACGAAAAACTGAAGGCCCTCATCAAAGCCGTGCTTAGCAATCCCAGCGTGGAGGCCATCATAACTGGGGCAGCCATAGCCACGGCTGATGACATTGGGCGCACAGGTCGCATCGTGGCTGAAATGATTCAAGAACAGGGCCTGGATACATCAAAGGTCCCGATTGTTGCGCGCTGGGCCGGATATAACGATTCATTGGCCAAAGAGGCTTGGGAGAATGTGCCAGGGGCTATCTACTATGGGGCAGAGGTCAGCTTTGAACAGGCAACTGAAAAAGTTGCTGAGTTGGTGAAAAAGAAAATGGAGAAAAATGAGCATCCTCATAGATGAGAATACAAAGGTCATTGTTCAAGGCCTGACTGGGTATCAGGCCCAGTTCGATACCAAGCACTGCCTAAAATACGGAACCAAGATTGTTGGCGGTGTGGTCCCAGGCAGGGCTGGTGAGCAGGTTATGGGCTTGCCGCTCTATAACACCATGGCCGATGCAGTTGATGCTACCGGTGCTAACACATCTGTGGTCTATGTTCCAGCCAGGGGTGCCATGGATGCCATCCTGGAAGCTGCTCACGCTGGCATCAAGCTGGTACAAGTCATAACTGAAAAGGTGCCTTATCGGGATTTTTCCCAAGCTTATCACATTGCCAACAGACTTGGCACGCGGATTATTGGCCCCAACTCAAACGGCATAATCAGCCCTGGAAAGGCCAAGATCGGCATCTTGGGAAACGACTGGCGTTTCTTTACGCCCGGCCCCGTGGGGATAATTTCACGCTCAGGAGGAATGAATCATGAACTTGGCAACTTGCTGACACAGGCAGGAATTGGTCAGTCAACTTGTGTGTCCATTGGCGGTGATCCCATGGTGGGCACCACTATCCGGGAGGTGCTGGAACTCTTTGAGCAGGATGAACAGACCAAAGCTGTGGTGCTCTACTGCGAGCCAGGGGGGCGCATGGAGGAAGATGCGGCTGATCTGATCTCTTCTGGACGATTCACTAAGCCTGTGGTTGCCTTTGTAGCGGGGATGTTTATGGAACAGATGCCTGAAGGAGTCCCATTTGGCCATGCCGGAGCCATCATAGAGGGGGGTGTCGGTCGTCCCACAGTAAAAAAGGAGATATTGGCCAACAGCGGAGTCCATGTCGTAGAGCGGGTAAGCGACATACCTAATAAAATAAAGGAATCATTGACCTGACCGACGGCCATAGGGTTGTGTGGAGCCCAAACACAATCCTGTTTAAAATATGTTTGTAAGTCACGGATTATTTGGAAACCGGTGGCGTAACCCAAAACTTTACATGGAGGTTTAGGATTATGAAACACATATTATTCTTTATTGTTGGGGTGTTGGTAGTGGTCGCCTTGGCCTCTGGTGCTCCGGTCATGGCTGAGACAATTGAACTGAAAATCGCAAGCTATGAACCTATTCAAAGCCATCTTATTCAAAATGTTTATCTGCCTTACTGTGCGGAAATTGAAAAGCGCACAAACGGAAGGATCAAATTCAAATGGTACCATTCAGGAAGTCTGGTTAAGGCCCCACAAACTTACAAGGCCCTTTTGACTGGCCTGGTGGATATGGTAGCAAGTGTGGGCATCTGGACCCAGGAAAGCCAATTTCCTGTCAGCCAGGTATTTACCTTGCCATTTTTATTTGAGAACAGCCACCAGGTGGACCTGACATATATGAAGGCAGTTGAGACGATTCCAGAACTCCAAAATGAATATTCAAAAATTAAAATGTTGGGATTTCATGCAAGTGACCTTGCTAACATTTCCTTGGTTGTTCCACCTCCAAAGACGCTCTCTGAGATGAAGGGTTTGAGATTGTGGGGAGGCTCAAGGACTTCAGTCAAGATTATACAACTTTTGGGGGGAACACCTAGGAATGTAAAACTTACAGATCTTTACATGGCTCTTCAAAGAAAGGCCCTTGATGGTGTTCTATTTCCTACGGCCCCCCTTGCAGCATACAAGCTTACTGATGTGCTCAACAACCACTGTATCATGAATGCAACTCTAGGCCTAATTCCATTGGCCATGAGCTTGAAAACATGGAATTCTTTGCCGCCGGATATCCAAAAGGTTTTTGAGGAGATGAAGCCTTCTGTTACCTCATTTCTAGGAACTGTTGTGGATAATAGACGGGAGTACTTGCTTAAACAGCTGAAAGAAAGAGGGGATAATATTTACTATCTCCCGGCTTCTGAAAAAGCCAGATGGCGAGCAAAAGTTCAGCCTATTTATGATGACTGGTTCAAGCTCATGAAGTCAAGAGGCCTTAATGGCGAGGCTATATTGAATAGGGTGAAATCAATAGCTGCTGAAATGAAGGCCGCTCCCTTAACTGCATCAGATTGGTGGGGAGATAGATGGAGAAAATAGACTCAAAGGTTGAAAAGCCATCTCTTGAGGTTTCTGGTTTCTTCATAGAAGGAGTGGTTAAGCGCTTAAGCCTTTATGCAGGCTACTTGAGCGGTATTGTTTCGGTAATTATGTCTATAGGAATTATTGTGGATCTTGCAGCCACCCATCTGTTCAAGAAACCTCTCGTTGGCATGATAGAATATGAGACCTTTATGTTGGTGACCATGGGATTTTTAAGCCTTTCTTACACCTTGCTCCAAAAAGGCCATGTAAGTGTGGATATACTGAGCGCTAGACTTTCTCCCAATCACAAAAGGCTTCTAGAATTCCTGTTTTCATTTTTGGGCTTCGTGATCTTTTTAGTTATGACCTTGTGTTTGATTGGCCGTGCAATTGAGTCTTATAAAGTAGGTGAAGCAACTACTGTAACTTATCTCCCCCTATATCCCATTCTTCTTGTATCAGCCTTGGGGTGTTTGCTTGTGAGTCTTGGTATGATAACAAGCCTAATCCACTCCATATCAGAAATCCTAACTGCGTTTAAAAAACCTTTGGCCTGGATATCTCTTGGATTGCTTATAGGTAGTGCTCTCATTGTGATCCCCTGCTTGCTAAAAATTATTGACATTGACATGAGTGGGGTTGGGGTAAGCGTATTGTTTATTGGACTTATGCTCTTGATGTTGATCATCGGCTTTCCAGTGGCCTTTTCCATGATACTGATCGGTTTTATTGGAATATGGTATCTAAGAGATCTAGACCTTGCCTTAACACTCTTAAAGATGAACGCATATGACTCAGTTGCACATTATTACTATTGTGTGGTGCCTTTTTTTATACTCATGGGTTTTTTCTGTCTTGAGGCAGGGATTGGAAAAAAGCTCTACAGTTTTGGTAACAAGTTCTTTGGCAGAATGCCGGGAGGTCTTGCCATTGGGACGATCATTGGGTGTGCGGGCTTCGCGGCTATTAGCGGCGACAGCATGGCAACCGCAGCCACAATGGGATCTGTTTCTCTTCCAGAGATGAAAAGGTATGGGTATGATCCGTCTTTGGCTACTGGATCTGTGGCAGCCGGAGGGACACTGGGGATCTTGATTCCACCCAGTATTGGATTTATTGCCTATGCTATCGTGACAGAACAGTCCATAGGGAAGTTATTTATGGCGGGCATTATTCCTGGAATCCTCCTTACTATTGGATTTGTTTTAGTAGTGCTTATTCGGTGTTTACTGAATCCATCTTTGGGCCCGAAGGCACCTAAAAGCTCATGCCATGAAAAATTGCGATCACTTCGTGATGTTTGGCAGGTTGCTATACTTTTTGGAATAGTAATTGGTGGGATATATTCAGGTTACATAACACCAACCGAAGCAGGTGGAGTGGGAGTGATCGGTGCCTTGCTTATAGCTCTTCTTTCCAAAAATTTTGATTGGAATCGATTTTTAACCGCGATTCTTAAAGCCACCCAGATGACAGGAATGATCTTTGCCATCCTAATTGGCGTATCACTTTTAGGCTATTTTGTTACCCTTACGGATCTGCCTATGCAGCTTGCCTCTTTTTTAAGCGGTCTTCCTGTATCACGTTATTTGCTCTTTGTTTTTATACTCTTTTTTTATGTGGTTCTTGGTATGCTCATGAATATTATTCCCATGATCATGCTGACACTCCCGATTCTATTTCCGACAATTAAGATGCTCGGATTTGATCCTATCTGGTTTGGGGTAATTATGGTCATTATTATGGAGATGGGTCAAATTACCCCCCCAATTGGAATTAACGTTTTCGTTATTCACGGTGTTGCAGGAGATGTACCAATGATGGAGATTTTCAGAGGGATAATACCATTTATTATTATAGAGATTTTGATAATATTTTTACTGGTTGTCTTTCCTTGGCTTGCTACGCTTTTGCCTAATTCCATGCATGTTCTTGCCCCAATTGCCTTATAATTAGTTAGGTTGAAGTCAAAATTTAAATGAGGAGCAATAAAAATGATTAAAAGACCAAAAAAGGCCGCGGTCCTAGGCTTCGATTGCGCTCAGCCCCATTTGATTTTAAAGCATATCGAAGAGGGGGTGATGCCGAACTTTAAGAAGATACTTGATAGAGGAACATTTGCCACCAATTGTATGGCCCCTTTCCCTACAATTACTCCACCTAACTGGGCTTGCATTGCCACTGGTGCCTCGGTTGGCACCCACAACGTGACCGATTTTTGGGTGCCAATACCAGGTACGACGCGCAACACTCAAAACACTGTTCAAGCATTCAGTTCCGAGCGTGTTAAGGCGGAGTGTGTTTGGGATGCACTAGATAGGATTGGCAAGAGATGTATGTTGTTAAACTATCCTGGTTCGTGGCCTTCCAAGATGAGAAACGGCATTGTAATAGGGGGAAGAGGTGTCGTTGTGGGGGATCATCGGGATGGGTTTTGGCTCTTTGAATACCAAGACAGACTAGGGATAGACAAGGTTATCAGCACTAAAGACTACATCCTGGGGATCAAAAGCGCCTTCAGGGAGGCAAGGGGATGGTCGGGCGGGCTTAATGAGGCTGCTCAGCCTTTGGAGCTTGAGGCGAATCTCAATTTCGTGAGGGCCATGATAAAACCGTTGCCTATGACATGGCATGTGTTGGCAGAAAAAACTGGCGATGCCGGCTACGACCAGATCACTTTATGCCGTTCAAAGGATCTAAGGGATACCTTATGTACCTTGAAGGTCGGACAATGGAGCGACAAGATCAGAACAACTATAAAACTTGAAAACGGGTTAGAGGTCGAAGTAAGCTTCCGATGTAAGCTCATCGAACTTTCAAGGGACGCCAAAGACTTTCGCCTCTATTTGACGGCGTTTACACCCCTATCGGAAATATATTACAGAGAGTTCAGCGCCCCCCCTGAAGCACTGCAAGAAATAGAAAACTCGGCATCTGACGATGCACTGATTGCCACGACTTCCGGGGTGTTAGGAAAGGCCCTTGGATGGTTTGATTGGGATACCTATCTTGAAGTAAGCCACATGAATGATAACTGGATGGCAGAAGCCGCGGGTTATCTTTTGAAGGACGGAGATTGGGATCTTTTCTACATGCATTCTCATGCAATTGATTTTACATATCATATCAATATTAATGGATTAGACCCAAACCTTGCCAAGACCAAAGAAGAATATGATCTCGCCTGGGAGGTTCACAGGAAGATCCATCAGTCTCAGGATGAGCTGTTAGGCAGGATACTGGATCTAATTGATGATGATACTCTGGTATTTGTGGTATCCGATCATGGTGCCACCCCTGATGGCCCTATGTTCAATCCATATGAACCACTCATAAATGCAGGCCTGACGGTCCTGAAAGAGGAAGGTAAGGGGCTAGGAAAGGATTATGGTAGATTCGGGGAGATGTGGGATTGGTATTCGTGGGACCCTGACCCTAAGAAATCAGTGGCCATGCCTCAGAACTGCAGTTATATCTATATCAATTTGAAAGGAAGGGATCCTGAGGGCATTGTGGAACCTTCGGATTATGAAAAGGTCCAGCAACAAATCATTGATGCCCTTTATACATATGTGGACCCTGTTACAGGAAAAAGGCCTGTTGCCCTTGCCCTTACAAAGAAGGATGCCAGGCTACTAGGTCTCCACGGTGACATGGTAGGGGATGTCGTCTATGCCACTTACCCATGGTTTGGCAACCAGCAGCACGGACCACATCTATCCACTGCCGAGTATGGAATAGGGAAGGTACAGCCATTGCTAATGATATCTGGACCCGGCATAAAGAAAGGTTTTCGTCTTGAAAGGACGGTATGGTTGACAGATGTCGTTCCTACCATGTGCTATCTTATGGACTGGCCGCTTCCTAGGGATGTGGAAGGGGCTGTCATATATCAAGCGTTTGAAGACATGAATTTCAAATCAAATCCATAAGATCAATATTTTAGAGGATGTTCTTGTGAGAACCGGCAGGCTGGCAAAGGGTTTATGGAGCTGGAGGATATTACAGTTGTTGTTACTGGTGGCGCTTCTGGACTGGAAAGCGCTACATGCAGACGTTTGGTGAACCAGAGTGCTAATGCGGCCATTTTAGACTTGGACAATGAAACCGCAAAGGCTCTGGAAAAAGCATTGGGGAGGAAGGCCTGTTTTTGCCGCGTTGATGTTGGGAATGAAAACTCAGTGAAACATGCCTCACAAAAAGTGCACGAAAGATTTAGGGGAATCAGTGCCCTTGTCAATTGTGCAGGAATCGGGGGCAGGGTGAAAACGGCCGACGTAACTGATGGAGATCCAGTAGCGTTTAACCGTCAGACACGAATTAATTTGCTGGGCGTTTATCATGTTATCCTATGGGTTGTTTCGATGATGAAAAAACAGCCCCAATCAAGAAGGAGAAAAGGGACTGACAATAAACGTGTCGTCCGGTGCAGCGTTCGAAGGGCAGGTGGGCCATGGTGCATATGCCTCGGCTAGAAGTAAGGCTGGATACTACCCATATGACCCCGGATGAGGCAGCCCAAGAGATCCTCCTTTATTTAGGACAAAAAGGATATATATAGTAAAATTTAACAATTCATTGTTTTCCCTGGTTTATGAGTCATTTCCATTAACAGATTTTAATAAGTTCCCCTCTCAAAATAATTAAAAAGATCATAACTGCTTCCCTTGACATTCT
>JAMOVZ010000253.1 GCA_027061865.1 Desulfobacterales bacterium | reverse complement strand
ATTATCCGGGAGCCCCGGTGGCAGAAGAACTTAATTTTTTGCAGGCTGATTTCTATATGGGGCTGATGGAGCAAGAGCGAGCAATAGGTTACCAGAGAGTGGTTCGGGCCTACCAGGAGGCAGTTGATAAGTATCCCGGCTCAACCAGGGTGCCTGAGGCCTATTTGAAAATGGCGAAAGCAACCCGGATGGGGGGCGACTACTATGCTGCCATGAGTTTTATCAATCTCCTCCTGGAAAAGTACTCATCCAAGGAGCTGCTGCCTGCAATCTACCTTGAAAGGGCATACAATTACAAAGAGATCAATCTGCCGGATAAGGCCTTTGAAGACTTCAAGACAATCGTTCAGAAGTTTCCCCAAAGCCCCCTGGTCCATGAAGCCCGCATGGGGGTTGCAGCCTATCTTCACCAAAGAGGCTTGTACGAGGAGGCAGAAAGGTGGCTGGCCAGGATTTCTGAGGAAAATCCAGTCTTTCCCTTGGAGCATCCGGAATACTATCTGCTGAGGGCAAAAAATTACATTTACCTGAAAAGATTTCAACAGGCCAGGGAGCTTTTCTTCCAGGCCCTGAATATGACCAATGCAGGTGAATCACCTGACCTGATACTTACCCGCATAGCTGACACATACTGGTATGAGGGAAGGATTCCGGAGGCTAAGTCGGTCTACACATATGTGGCGGCACACCACCCTGGTTCAGAAGGGGCCTCAATAGCACAGCTGAGGCTGGCAGAGATTACTTCGGGAGTTGAGGCGTTCAAGGAGCTACACGAAAAGTACCGTGACAGACCCATAGGGGAGTTGGCCCTCTTGAAACTGGCCAACCTTTACTACAAGAACAAGGACTATGGTGGAGTGCTGGAATGCTTGAGAGAACTGGTCCTCAGGCCGGCGGATGACCAGACAGAAAGGGCGGCCCGCACTTTATTCAGAAGGGCTGCGGAGGCTGCCATTCGTGAGGCCGCAGAGCAAGGTGAATATCAAGACATGGTGGATTTGTTTGAATCTCACAAAGAGTTCCTCCAAGATGAACTGGCCCCAGAGATCCGGCTGCTCTTGGTAAAGAGCTATCTTGCCCTTGGCAGATATGCTGAAGGACTCAAGATCCTAGAGAAGATAGCACCTTCAGATCTGCCTCCGACAATGAGGCCAGAGTACTATCTTGCCCATGCAAGATGTCTAAAAGGGATAGGAAAGGTGAGGGAAGCCCTGGATTTTTTAAAGGAATATGCTGGAAAAGCCGGATCTGCCAAAATGAAGACCAAGATGGAGATGTTCTTGGCTGACCTTTACTGGGAAATGGCCCAAAAAGGCCAGGCGCTCACCCTTTACTCCAGGCTCGTGGGCAAGGAGGATCTCCTGGGCCCGGCAGAGAGAAAGAGACTCCATTTCCGTTTAGGGAAACTTCTAAATGCCAAGCTTAAACCTAAGCAAGCCAGGAAACATCTGCAGAAGGCCATGCTGCTGGCCAAACAGGGTGAGGCGGAAGATTCAACCTATGGGACCCTGATGATGGAGCTGGCCCGGAGCTACAGCCTGGAGGGCAACTTGGAAAAGGCCATAGAGGTGTTGGAGAAAGCCATTGGTGGGGGGATAAGGCCTGATAACGAATTGTACTGGGATATTAACTACAAACTGGCCGAGTACTACTACAGTCTTGGCAAAGAAGAAAGGGCTGTCTCACTTTACAGGCGCATCTCTGAAGAGGGCCCTTCCCACCTCCAACTCCTGGTGCAGATGCGGCTTGGCTCCATTAATCTAAATAAACAATTGAAAAGGTTGCAATACTGGTCAGAGCTGGATGGCGACACAGAGATCAGGTAACGTATTGTGGATGGCCCCTGACGTCCAAGTCCCGCCCGTGGTCTGGGAGGGGCTTAGAGACCTGGGATATCAGGTGACAATAGCGGATGGGAGGGGACGCCACCTGAAGGACTACCTGGAAGAGACGCGGCCAAGGGCCTGCGTTGTCCAGGTGGAAGGAAACGGCCTTGATTCCCTCTCGTTTTTGTCCCATTTGACTCAACAGCACCCAGAGCTCTCAGTGGTGCTTATAGCCAGGAAGCCTGACGTGGCCCAGGCAGTGGAGGCCATCAGGCTTGGTGCAGCAGACTATCTCCCCGCCACGGTCCCTGCCGAGAGGCTCCAAATGGTGCTTGAAAGGGCCCTGGCACTGCCTCCCGCCCAGGTGTCAGCCTCTAAAAAGAAAGGCCTTCAACAAAAGGAGCCAACCCTCATCGTGGAAGACCGGTCCACGAAGGCCGTCATAAAGATGGCGAAAAGGGTCGCCCCCAAAGATGCCACTGTGCTTTTAAGGGGGGAGAGCGGAACCGGCAAAGAGGTTCTTGCAAGATATA
>JAMOVZ010000252.1 GCA_027061865.1 Desulfobacterales bacterium | reverse complement strand
CATGAAAGAGTAAAAAGAAAAAAGAGATGAGACAGCCTCCCCCGGAGAGGTTGCAGGCATTAAGGAACCTGCCGCCTCAGATCGTGAAAAGCCTAACCAAAAAGGAGATCAAGGCGTTTCTTTTCGAGGATGAATGGCCAGATTCCATGGAAGAAAAACTCAAAGACTACCTTGTGGATGCCTGAGGCTTGAAGCGCCTTGTACTCCCCTGCAGCCTTGAGTGTATATTCCTGTGAATGGATTGGGTGGGAGTTCTGCAGATATGCCTGCTAATTTGCCTCCACAGTACTTTGAAGCTGAGAAGAGATACAGGGAAGCCAAGACACCCCAGGAGAAGGTAGAGGCCCTGGAGGAGATGCTCACCATAATGCCCAAGCACAAGGGCACCGACAAACTCCGGGCTGATCTGAGGCGCAAGATCTCCAAATTCAAGAACCAGGCACAACAAAAAAAGGGGACAGGAAAGCGGGAGACGGCCTATAGCATTGAAAGGGAAGGGGCTGCACAGATTGTCTTGGCAGGGCCGCCCAACACTGGGAAGTCTTCCCTAATAAGGGCCCTCACCAACGCCAATCCGGAGGTGGCCGATTTTCCTCACACCACATGGAAGCCCACTCCCGGCATGGTGGGCTTCGAAAACATCCAGTTTCAACTAGTGGATACTCCTCCCATTACCAAGGAATATGTGGATCCATGGATGGCTGATCTCATCAGGCGCTGTGATCTGTTAACCCTTGTCCTGGATCTCCATTCTGATCCCGTAGGCCAACTGGAGGAAACATTGGAGGTGCTCTCGGGCCTCAGGATCTTCCCTGAAGGCCTCCCCATTCCGGAAGGCCTTAAAAAACCACCATTCATAAAAAAGACCTTGGCCGTGGTAAACAAAGTGGATACAGAAGAGGAAGAAGAAGACTACCAAGTCTTCCTGGAGCTTTGTGAGATCCCTCTGCCGTGTGTCCCTTTTTCCATTCATAACAGCCGCTACTTCAAGAAGCTGTTAAAAGAAATATACGAAGTCCTTGGGCTCATCAGGGTCTATACCAAGGCCCCCGGGAAAAAACCTGATCTAAATGCCCCCTTTGTGCTGCCCAAGAACAGCACCCTTGAAACACTGGCTGGCAAGATCCACAAAGACTTTGTAAAAAAACTCAAGTATGCCAGGGTTTGGGGAAAAGAGGTGTTCGACGGGCAGATGATCCAGAAGGATCATGTACTTCAGGATGGCGATATCGTAGAACTACACATATAGGAGCAAAGCATGCTTGAGAAAGGCACACCCATCATAATGACCAAAGGGTACAAAGGGGAAAGGGGAATGATCTTGGATACCGTAAACTCTGACTATGAATTTTACATCCTTAAACTCGACAACGGCATCCAGATAGTGGCCGGCCCCAGCGCTTTTGAGACAGCTGTAGAAGAAGAACGCCAATGATCCTCCAAAAGATCTCCTTCAAACAGAGTCAGGGGAACGGGATGTTCCCGAAGCGGCGTGTTTTGGACCTGTAGCCAGGAAGGTGAAGGGGCCAAAGGCCGCAGTGAGCGGGGCCCAGGAAGGCGTAGCCGAGGGAATATGCCTTTTCACTGCGTTACAGAGTGGCAATTTCAGGACCAAGGACCGATAAGTATTAACTTGCTGAGATTATTAGGCTCATATGCTTAGAGCCAAAAATTTGGAAACATATTGCTTCCCTCCAATTCAGCAAGATTACTCGCTCAGCTGTCCCATCTTTCTCTTTCTGACCCTATCCTTGATTCGATTTATGTGGCCCCGGCCAAGCCCTTTCACCTCACAGCCCAGCTCAAAATAGCGCTCGATCTTCCGGTCATCCAGGATCCCAAAGCAATCCACCACGGCCAAGGGCCCTCCTGCCATTTCCACCACCTCCTCAGGCTCAAGGCCTAGATAAGGCTTGTGGCGCACCGCAAATATCACCGCATCTGAACCCTTGAGGGCGTCTTCCAGCCGCGGGGTCATGCGGAATTCCTTTAACTGCTCCTGATTCCTGAAAAAGCGCTTCCAACTGGTGCCCACTGCAGGATAGGTGTCTTGCTTTTCCAGCTCCCACCAGTGCTTCACATAAGGGTCATGGGCCTTTACATCCGCACCCATCTCGGTGAGCTTCCTCACTATGATCTCGCAGCCGCTGTAGCGGGTATCGCCAACATCTTCCCTATAAGAGACCCCTAGGAGCGTTATCTGGGAGGCAGCAACAATTCGGCCCATGTTGCGCATGGCATCCCTCACCAACTGGGCTGCGTGAAGCGCCCGGGTGTCATTTATGTTGATGGCCTCTGGAGTGATCTTGAATATATCGTTTTCAAACCCCATCAGGTGCCGGTATGCCCATAGCCCCAGGCC
>JAMOVZ010000251.1 GCA_027061865.1 Desulfobacterales bacterium | reverse complement strand
CGCCCACCAGACAAGGCACGACCGATAGATCAGATCTCTGTCTACTTCGGCCAGGGAATCTCCGTGACCGCCATACAGTTGGTAAGGGCCATGGCTGCAATTGCCAATGGCGGAGTGCTTCTGAGACCCTATGTGGTGGAGGAAATAAGGGATCACGACGGCAAAGTTATAAAAAAAATAAGGCCCAGGACAATCAGGAGGGTCATTTCCACCCGGTCTGCCTACACGGTGACGAGGGTGTTGAAGAGGGTGGTAAGCCCGGAGGGCACCGGCCCCAAGGCAGCCATCCCTGGTTACCAAGTGGCTGGCAAGACTGGGACGGCCCAAAAGGTTGATCCAAAGACCAAGCGCTATTCCAGGAATCGGCATGTGGCAAGCTTCGTGGGTTTCGCCCCCGTAAGTGACCCCCGCATCGCCATCGCGGTGATGATAGACGAGCCGAAAGGAGTGTATTACGGAGGAGTGGTTGCAGGGCCGGTGTTCAGCTCTGTGGGGCAGTGGACGCTCACGCATTTACAAGTGGCGCCTGACATTAGGGTGGCAGAGGCTAATGCTCCCCCGCCTCAACCAGGGCAAAGGCCGCCTCGAACTAAGCATGAACCGGGAAAAGGCTCTCATGTAAAAGGTGTGTTGCCCGATTTTCGCGGCATGCCCATGAGAGAGGTATTTCGCAGGTGCTTTTCCATGGGAATTTCCGTGGTTCCACAGGGAAGCGGGTTTGCGTTCAAGCAAAGGCCCAGGCCAGGCACACCTCTCAAAAGGGTAAAAGTGGTGAAGGTATTGTTCCGGCCCCAAGGTTAAGGCAATGTTGCTGGCAGAACTGATAGATGGTCTTGAACACTGTGAACTGGAGGGAGACGGGCAGGTGGAGGTGGAGGGACTGGCCTATGACTCCAGGATGGTAAGGCCCGGCTACCTGTTTTTTGCCATAAAGGGGCACAGCAAGGATGGCCATCAGTTCATAGGCGATGCCTTGAGGCGAGGGGCAACGGCCCTTGTGGTGCAAACGCAGGCAGATTTGGATAGATGGGTCAAGGAAGGGCAAAAGGTCCGGGCTGTGGTTAGGGTGCCGGAGGCCAGGAGGGCCCTATCGAAAATTTCCCTCAAATTTTATAGGCCCGACTTTGATACCTTAACCCTTGTTGGGATCACAGGGACCAATGGAAAGACCACCACCACCTATCTCTTGGAGTCAATTCTCAGGGAGGCGGGGGCGGAGCCTGGGGTGATCGGAACTGTAAACTATCGCTTCAAGGGCCAGGTCAAAAAGGCGCCCGTCACTACTCCTGAGTCTTTGGAGCTGATGCAGATTTTAAAAGAGATGAGCCAAAGCCGTGTGACCCATGTGATCATGGAGGTCTCATCCCATGCCTTGGACCAGGGCAGGGTAGAGGAATGTCCTTTCAGGGTGCGGGTTTTTACGAATATCTCCCGTGATCACCTGGACTATCACCCTACCATGGAGGCCTATTTCCAGGCCAAAGCGAGGCTCTTTGAACTCAACTGTCTCCCTAATGCCCGTGAGCCTCAGGGCGTAATAAATTTGGATATCCCAGAAGGAAAAAGGCTGGCCTCAAGCATTAAAATCCCATGGCTGGGCTTTGGGCTAAAGGATGCGGCTCAGGTGAGGGCTCGTCAGATCACTGCCACAGGGGATGGGATAAGATTCAGGCTCATCACTCCAAAGGGTGAGGTCAAGATCAGTTCACGGCTCCTTGGGGCCTTCAACGTTTACAACATCCTTGCTGCAAGCGGGGCTGCCTTGGCCTTGGGAGCTGACCTTGACCAAATCCAAAGGGGGATTGAGAGGGTCAAGCGCGTTCCAGGCAGGATGGAGCCAGTGGCCAATGAGCGCGGCCTGTTTATCGTGGTGGACTACGCCCACACGCCTGATGCCCTTTCAAAGGTCCTTTCGGCCCTTAGGCCTTTGGTCAAGGGAAGGCTCATTACCGTGTTTGGATGTGGGGGGGATAGGGATAAGGGAAAGAGGAGCTTGATGGGAGAAGTGGCTGCCAAGGGAAGCGACATGGTCATAATCACATCTGACAATCCAAGGACAGAGAATCCCACTGAGATCATTGAGGCCATCAAAAAGGGAGTGTTGGCTTCAAGGGCCAAGACTCCTTGTCAAATTATAGAAGACAGGATGGCTGCCATAAAGGCTGCCATTGACACGGCAGGGCCAACTGACCTCATCTTGATTGCAGGCAAGGGGCATGAGGACTACCAGATCATAGGGACTACTGCGAGGCCGTTTGATGACCGGGAAGTGGCGAGGCACCTGGCTTCTTTGAGCGGAAATCAGGCAGGCGGGGGAGGGGATGATGGTGTCGCCCAAATGGGGTGAGATTGCCCCCCAAACAATAGCCCATGTGAT
>JAMOVZ010000250.1 GCA_027061865.1 Desulfobacterales bacterium | reverse complement strand
TGGTTGACATGACAGGTGAGCTGGTCATCGCCCAATCCATGCTGAGGCAGAATGAACGCATCCAGCAGGTGGCTGACCAAAAGCTCTACCATACCCTTACCCAACTCCATCAAATAACCTCCACACTTCAAAAAACCGCCATGTCCATGCGCATGGTGCCCATCCGGAGCACCTTCCAAAAGATGGTGAGGCTTGTGCGGGATGTGGCAAAGTCGGCTGGAAAAGAAGTAACACTCAAGATGTATGGAGAAGATACAGAAATAGACCGCAATGTGGTGGAGGAACTCTATGAACCAATGGTTCATATGATCAGGAATGCAGTGGACCACGGCATCGAGCCACCTGAAGAAAGGGAGGCGGCAGGCAAAGACAGACAGGGAACGGTTGAGCTCCGTGCATACCAAAAAGGGAGCAACATCATCATAGAGATCTTAGATGACGGAAGGGGCCTGGACAAGGAGAGAATCCTTGCCAAGGCCATAGAAAAAAAACTTATAGAACAAGATGCCAATTTATCAGAGCAAGAGATTTATCAATTGATCTTCAGGCCGGGCTTTTCCACAGCCCAAAAGATAACGGATATTTCTGGCCGTGGTGTAGGCATGGACGTGGTCAAGAAAGCGATTGAAAAGCTGAGGGGCCGGGTAGAGATACAGAGCGCTCCAGGCAAGGGCTCAAGATTCATAATTAGCCTTCCCCTTACCTTGGCCATAATAGAGGGCATGGTAGTGAGGGTGGCTGGTGAAAGATATATTATCCCGGCTTTGGCCATCCTGGAGTCCTTTAGGCCCAGCAAAGAGCAGTATGCCACCGTCAAGGGACAAGGAGAGATGATAAAGGTGCGGGATAGGTTTATGCCTCTCGTGAGGCTGGGCCAGATCTTTGGGAGCAATGGAAACAGCGCTCCACCCTGGGAAGCGCTTGTGGTCGCAGTGGAGCATGAGGGCGAAAAAATGGGCTTGTTGCTAGATGAACTTCTGGGCAAAGAGGAGGTGGTGATAAAAAGCCTCGGAGAGAGCCTTAAGCACATAAAGGGGCTTGCAGGCGGAGCCATAATGGGTGATGGGCGGGTCGGGCTGATCCTGGATATGGCAGGGTTGTTCGAGATAGCTCGTGACGCTGGCTTTTCCAGAGAAAATTAACTGACGGAGATCTGGGCGTGAATGTCATAGTTGGTGTCTCAGATATGAAGGTAAGTAACGATCCCCAGGATACCTTGATCACATATTCTCTGGGCTCTTGTATAGGCGTTGTTATTTACGACCCAACTGTTAAGGTTGGTGGACTGCTCCACTTTATGCTGCCCGAATCCGAGCTGGACAAGGACAAGGCCAAAAAAAACCCCTACATGTTTGCTGATACGGGAATCCCAGCCCTTTTCAAACAGACCTATAAGTTAGGAGCTGCCAAACAAAGGATGAGGGTGGTGGTTGTGGGAGGTGCCCAGGTGCTGGACCAAAAGGGTTTTTTCAACATTGGAAAGAGGAATTACATGGCAGTGCGCAAGATCTTTTGGAAAAACAAAGTCATGGTTGATTATGAAGATATAGGTGGAAGCGTAAACAGGACCGTAAAACTGGATATTGGGAGTGGAGATGTTTGGCTGAAGGTCTCTGGCCAGGAGTTTGTAAAGGTATGAGCACCATAGAAAAAGTCATAAAAGAGATTGAGGCCCTTAAACCCATCCCCCAGGTAGCCCATAAGGTCTTGGCCATCATGGATGATCCCAACAGCTCCATGGCCCAATTGGCCGAGGTGATCATGCATGACCAGGCAATGACTGCTAACGTGCTCCGGATCTGCAATTCACCCTTTTATGGACTGGTTCGAAAGGTGGAATCGGTTCAACAGGCTATCACATATTTGGGAATGAGGAACATCGCAGAAATGGTAATGACAAACCTGGGCTCGGAACTCCTCAAGGCAGAGCATGAAGGCTATGATCTGAAGGATGGAGAGCTTTGGAAACATGCCGTCTCTTCGGCCTTGATAGCCCGTGAAATCTGTGACCTCAAAAAGGTTAAGAACACTCATCTCATCTATACTGCTACCTTACTGAAAGATATCGGGAAGGTAATTCTTCACAAATATGTGGCTGAGGCCTTTGAGGCCATCGAGGCAATGGTAAGGGAAGATGATAAGAGCTTTATGGAGGCGGAAAAGGAGGTCATAGGCATAAATCATGCTGAATTGGGAGGGATAGTTGCTGAGCGTTGGGGCTTCAGCGAAAGGATGGTGTATCTTATCAGGAATCACCACCTCAATGGAGAGTGGTCTTCCAGTGAGGTGGATTTGGGCATAGTGTATTTATCAGACATCATTTGTATGATGATGGGATTGGGAGTAGGTGCAGATGGGCTTGCTTATAGATTTCACC
>JAMOVZ010000249.1 GCA_027061865.1 Desulfobacterales bacterium | reverse complement strand
CTTCCGCTCTTTTAAAGCCACGAAGATGAGGACCCCCTTGTCCTCCCCCTTTTTTCCTATGCCCCAATCATTGTAAAGGCGGTTGGCATACTCATTATAATCGGCCCCACCAATGTCAGGCATGGTGACTATCACCACCGGAACCCCTGTTTTCTGGTACAACTCCGCCACGACCGCCATTAACTTGGATTCATAAGAGCGTGGGATGATGTTTGCAAAGTCATTTACCAGTCCCCTGGGCCTTGGTATGGGAGGCATCCCCTGGGATAAGGACGCCCCTAGGAGTAAGAAAAATAGCATTATCAACAGGGCCGTTTTGAATCTGGGAACACTCATACCGCATCAAACCTTTTCCAAGGCAACTGCACATACCTTGAGCTCGGGGGTCTTGGCCACAGGATCCAGGGCGGAATTGGTGAGCAGGTTGACCATTGCCTCTCGGAAGTGAAATGGCACAAAGAGGATCCCTTGCGGGCAGCGTTCGGCCTTTTTAAGTCGGATCTCTATGGCTCCTCTTCGGGATTTCAGTCTCACCTTGTCTCCATCTTCTAAAGAGAGGCGGGCGGCATCGCCTGGGTGAATTTCCACGAAACCTTCAGGGCAAAGCATATTCAGAGCCTTGCTTCTCCTTGTCATGGTGCCTGTGTGGTAATGGTAGTAGTATCGGCCAGTGGTTAGCACAAAAGGATATTGCTCATCAGGCCGTTCAGCAGGCGGGAAGTATTCCACAGGATGAAACAGGCCTTTTCCCCTGGCAAACTTGTTTACATGAAGTATTGGGGTGCCTGGGTGATCAGCGCTGGGACATGGCCACTGGAGCCCTTTCCTTTCCAGCCTGGCATAGCTCATTCCTGCGTATGATGGGGTGAGGCGGGAGATCTCCCGGAAGATTTCTTCTGCGCTCAAATAATTCATGGAAAAGCCCATGGCGTGGGATAACCCGGAAATTATGCGCCAGTCTTCAAGGCAACCGCCAGGAGGTCTCACAGCCTTGCGCACCCGCTGGACCCTCCGCTCCGTGTTTGTGACTGTTCCTTCCTTTTCTGCAAAAAGGGCTGCAGGGAAGACCACATGGGCCATTTGAGCAGTTTCGTTGAGGAAAATATCCTGCACCATCAAGAAATCCAACCTTTCAAAGGCCTTTTTCAGGTGGTTTAGGTCTGGGTCGCTCATGAGGGGGTTTTCGCCCATGACATAAAGGGCCTTAATTTCTCCTTGGGCCATCTTGTCGACCGCCTCGGTCATGCAAAGTCCGGGGTTGGGAGAGAGCTTTACCCCCCAAGCCTTCTGGAACTTGCTTTGCGCCTCTGGGTTGCTAACAGGTTGGTAGCCAGGATAGAGGCCAGGCAGCCCGCCCATATCACATGCCCCTTGTACATTGTTTTGGCCCCGCAGAGGATTTACACCGCTTCCCCGCTTTCCCAGATTACCAGTGAGCATTGCCAGATTGGCAATAGACCTTACGTTATCAGTGCCGGTGGTGTGTTGTGTGAGGCCCATGGCATAAAGGATTGAGGCCCTGGAGGCTGAGCCATACATTCTGGCTGCCCTTTCCAATACAGGGGCGGAAATGCCGGTAATCTCCTGGACGAGGCTTGGAGTATATTTTTCGATCACCGGGATCAATGACTCAAGGTTCTCTGTTCGTTCCTCCACGAATCTCCTGTCCCAGAGGCCCTCCTTCCAGATCACATTCATCATTCCATTTATCCATGCCACATCTGTGCCGGGTCTTGCCTGAAGGAATATGTTGGCAAGGCCTGCAAGGTCAATCCTTCGGGGGTCGACGACGATCAGCTTGGCCCCTTTTCGCTGGACCGCGCGGCGCACCAGGTCTGCGATAACAGGATGACATTCACTCGTGTTGCTGCCAGTGATGAGTATGCAATCGGCCTCTTCGATATCCTTAATAGAATTTGTCATTGCACCGCTTCCAAAGGCAGCGGCCAGACCGGCCACGGTAGTAGAGTGTCAGAGCCTCGCGCAGTGGTCCACATTATTCGTTCCAACGACAACACGCATGAACTTCTGGAAAAGATAGTTCTCCTCATTGGTGCAACGGGCAGAGGTTAACCCCATGATGCTGTCAGGCCCACTGTGTGTCTTGATTTTTCTGAGGTTATCGGCGGCAAAGTTCCAAGCCTCCCGCCAGGAAACCTCCGTGAATCTGCCATGCTCTCTTATCAACGGTCTGGTAATGCGCTCATGGTGATGGATAAAATCAAAGCCGAATCGGCCTTTAACGCACAGGCTGCCTTTGTTGGGCCCCGTATCGTCATTGGCGGTGACCTCCATCACCTTTCCCTCAGCCACATTCAGCTCCAACTGGCAGCCCACGCCGCAATAGGGGCAAGTGGTTTGAACCTTTTGCATCTTATGGACTCG